>CAMWMT010000215.1 GCA_947175375.1 uncultured Clostridiaceae bacterium
ATAGATGTATGTAAATTTATAGGGGTGATTGATACATTACTTTATAATTTTTTAATAATTATCAGCTTATTCCGATTTCCCGGCAAACTATAAAAAATTCAGGGGGATAGGAAGGAGGTAGCATTTCCTTGAATATGGCTCAAAGAGACAACAGGAACTATCACAGACAGAAAGTGATACATAAGTTTTATCAACATATAAATAATATCGCGCTCAGCAGAAAGTTGACCATTTTATATGTATGCTGTGTGCTGCTGCCTTTAGTGGTCACGGACGGCATTGTTCTGTATATTGTGGTGAATAATCAGCATACGAAACAACAACATGCCATGGAAAATGAGGCCAGTGCGATACAGTACAGTCTGACGAACAGCATTGAGTATGCGGCTGCTACTGCAAAACAGATTTATATGAACGAATATATTGAACGATATCTGAATTGTGAGTATGCAGAACCTCTCGCGTATGTTGAGGCGTATCAGGATTTTGTGAAAACGACGTTGTTCAGGAGTGGAGCCGGGATGGATAACTCAATCATTACAATGTATGCGGATAATCCCACGATTGTAAACGGAGGCGAATTTTCCCAACTGTCTGTCATAAAGAATGCGGATTGGTATCATACCTTTGAGGAGGCGGGACGGGATACGATGCTGTATTTTTATTATGATAATGAAAAAAGTCCAGTGGTCGAGGCAAAACGAAAGGTTTTATTTTTAAAACGACTCGATTTTTTCAGTGGAAACCGGTGTGAGAAATTCCTGAAAATAGAACTCGATTACAGTAATATGGTACGGGGGCTTGTAAAGCTGGGATATGAGTTTCCGGTATATGTATGTCAGGGAGACAGGGTGCTGCTGGCAAATGATGGCCATAGCAGTGTTAACCAGAATTTTGATTTGTTTACTATGAAGCATAAAGTCGGTGTGAGCAAGGAGATGAGTTTATACGGCAGTGAGCTGCAGATCTATATTTTGGAACCGGAGACGGATGTGGTTAAGGAGCTCAGGGAAAATATGCCGTTGATCGCATTACTGATACTTACAAATGCAATTCTGCCATGGAGACTTATGAAAGAGCTTAATCGCTCTCTTACAGTGAGGATCGAGCAGTTAAGCCAGGTGTTTGACAAAGTGGAGGATGAGGAACTCAGCCGGATTGATGAGATTAGCGGTAGTGATGAGATTGGCAGACTCATGCAGAATTATAACAGGATGGCGGAGAGAACCAATGATCTGATACAGACTGTCTACAAGGATCGCATTAAGCAGCAGGAGATGGATATCGCAAGGCAGAGTGCGGAGCTTTTGGCGCTTCATAGCCAGATTAATCCGCATTTTCTTTTTAATGCACTCGAAACCATACGGATGTACTGTGTTCTTCGAAATGAGCCTGAGATTGCCAGGATGGTGGAGAAACTTGCTATTATGGAGCGGCAGAATGTGGATTGGGCAACAGATACTGTAGAAATCAGCAGAGAGATAGAGTTTGTGGAGGCGTATCTGGGTCTGCAGAAGTACCGGTTTGGAGACAGGCTGTCATATGACCTCGATGTGGAGAAGGAGTGCCTGAATATTGAGATTCCAAAGCTCACAGTAGTAACTTTTGTGGAGAATGCCTGTATCCATGGGATTGAGAACAAAACAACACAGGGGTGGATTTTTGTGCGCATCTATATCGAAAAGGAAGATCTGTGTATAGAGGTGGAGGACACTGGCAACGGTATGGAGGAAAATGAACGTCAAAGGCTTCTTAATCTTATGAGGGAGGCAAGCATTGACTGGCTTAAGGAGAAAGGAAGAGTGGGAATGATCAATGCGTGTCTGCGTCTGAAAATGGTAACAGATAATCAGGTAAAATTTGCGCTGGAAAGCGAAAAGGGTGTTGGGACGACGATACAGATCCGAATACCATATGAACGGAAATGATTTGAAAGGCTTGGTGAAACATGTTAAAGGTACTGCTTGTTGACGATGAACCGTTGATTGTGCAAGGGCTTTCCCTGCTTCTTGACTGGAAGGAGGAGGGCTGCGAAATTGTTGCAATGGCGCAAAATGGCATGGAAGCACTGGCATATTTAAAGATGAACAAGGTTGACCTGATCATAGCGGACATTAAGATGCCGGAGATGACAGGTCTGGAACTACTTGAGACCATACGCAGGGAGCAGGTGTCAGATGCGTATTTTGTCATACTCAGCGGATACAGTGAATTTGCCTATGCACAGCAGGCGATACGTTATTCCTGTATGGATTATGTGCTCAAGCCTGTTGAAAAAGAAGTCCTGACAGAGATCATCAGAAAAGCTGCTAACATGTCCGTGACAGAGATTCGGCAGCAGGAGGACAAAAAGCAGATGAAGCGTGCCTATCTTGCAAGAAATGTGATCGCCTTACTGCTTGGCAAGTATGATGACATTAATCTGGAATATGTCCTTAAGCACATGTATCTTTCCAGCGGGGTGCGCTACATTGGTATACAGTTGGCGGATGACCTGAATCCGGAGGATGTGGAAGATATGGAGATGCGTTCCCGGCAGAGAAAGATTTACCAGAGCTGCAGGGAATTTCTAAAGGAGGATGAGGAACATTGTATTCTTGATGTTTCATCCGAAGAAAATATTTATGATGTCGGTCTGATTTACTGTGATTATATGGCGGTAAAAAATGGCTGTTCTGAGAGAGAATATCTGGAAAAACTGTTGCATTACCTGAGCCTGGCGCTAAAGAGCAAGATTGTAATGCTGGTGGGTAAAAAGGTTGCGGATATAGCATCCATATCAAAATCTTATGGGACAGCCTGTATGCTCAATTCCCTGCAGGCATTTCATGACCGAAAGAATATCTATTTCTATGAGGAAGAGATTCAGGTAAATAGCGGAGGTATTCTCCTTTGTAAGACAGAGCTTGATAATTTGATTTCCTGTATAGAACAGAATAATAAGGTGCATATTCATGAGGCAGTGGACAAGTTGTATGAGGAACTGCGTAAAATGGGAGTGATGGGGGAGAATGTAAACCTCAATATCAATTATTTGCTGTTTCAGTTGATCCATGTTGCAACAGAGCAGGATGATTGTGTCAACCAGGAGGAAATTCTGCATCTGATTAGTGAGAGTTCTTTTGAGGATGGTTTGAGGCGGGGCAGCAAGGTGCATTTGGTGAGGTTTGCATGTGAATACGCAGAATATCTGGCGCAGCTTAGGAAGAACGTGTCAAGAGGTGTGATTGCCTTGATTGAGCAGGAGGTCAGGGATCATTTCGCGGAAAATCTGACATTGCGGGATCTGGGGCAAAAGTACTATATTAACAATGCTTATCTGGGACAGGCATTTCGCAAAAAATATAATCAGTCCTTTAAAGATTATCTGAATAATTACCGCATTGAACAGGCTGCACAGTTGCTTGTCCGGACAGATGATAAAATCTATAAGATTGCAGAGGACGTGGGTTATAAGAATACAGATTACTTTATCAACAAATTCATAGCGATAAAAGGCTGCACACCTTCCAAATACAGGAAGCGGTCGCTGAACACCAAAAAAGTATAGGAAGGGCGTCTGATATGTTTTTATGATAGAACGCTGGAGACGGAGGAATATTTATGCAAAAGGATCGAATTAATCCAGTTACAGGGCTTGATTATCCTGACCCGGATGTAATCAGGGTTGGAGATACCTATTATATGGTAAGCACGACAATGCACTTTTTTCCAGGCGGGGAAATTCTACGGTCATATGATTTATGTCACTGGGAGCATATGTCTTACGTTTATGACAGACTTGACAGTACGCCGGCACAGAGGCTTTCTGGTGATAAGAACATATATGGAAAAGGTATGTGGGCGGCATCGTTGAGGTATCATGAGGGTATTTTCTATGTATGTTTTGCGGCAAATGACACAGGCAGAACATATTTATATCAGTCAAAAGACATTGAAGGGCCATGGAGAAAAGGGTATATTGACGGTTTTTACCATGATTGTTCCCTTTTGTTTGACGATGACGGCAGAGTGTATATTGCGTCAGGTAATACACAAATTTCTGTGGTGGAGTTAAAATCGGATCTAAGTGGTCCGTTAGAAGGCGGATTGAATCGTGTGGTCGTCAGTGATGAGGGAAATACGATACTTGGATATGAGGGTACACATTTTTATAAAATCAATGGCAGATATTATCTGTTTTTTATTCATTCGCTTCGGGACAGGTGGAAACGTGTGCAGGCATGTTTTGTGTCTGATTCGCTGGAAGGAGAATTTACAGGTGGCGATGTATTTAATGACGATATTGGATATTGCGGACAGGGAGTAGCACAGGGAGGTATTGTGAATACACCCTGTGGACAATGGTATGCCATGCTTTTTCAGGACAGAGGGGCGGTGGGACGTATTCCGATATTGATACCTGTCATGTGGGAAAATAACTATCCTGTGTTTGGTGAGAAAGGAACTCTTTCGGGTGAGTTTACTGTCAGGTCCACCAGACCAGATCATAGATATACGCCATTGGTGCAAAGCGATGATTTCCGTGCTTCTTCGTCAGATATGCAGTCAGAACGAAAGTATGATTCTTATGGGTTGAAGTCCTGCTGGCAGTTTAATCATGAGCCTGATCTGGCATATGTATTCCATGATAATGTCTGCGGAATCTGGCAGATTGAAAATGGTAAGGTGTGCAGGGATTTGACGCAGGCAGCAAATACGATTACCCAGCGAATGTATTTTCCGAAATGTTCCGCAGAGGTCACAGTGGACGGAAGCAGATTAAACGATGGTGATTATGCAGGAATGTGTGCGCTGCAGGAGTATTATGCGATGGCCGCTGTCACAAAGCAGGATGGGAAGTTTTCCCTGGTTATGTCGGGAGTAGATGATGGGCATGGCAGGAAAGGGAAGGAGACCATGTATGAATGTGTTGCATTGGTTTCTGATGTAGTACGGATTCGTCTGGAGGTTGATTTTACGGATGGGAAAGATGAGGCTGTCTTTTTTTATCTTTCGGGTACTACTGGGTCAGATCGGATCTGGAAGCAGATTGGGATTCAGAAAAAATTGAGATTTACGCTCAGCCATTTTGCAGGCTGCCGGTTTGGGCTGTTTTCTTACGCTACGAAACAGACAGGAGGAAAAGCAGTCTTTCGTGATTTTATACGGTATCCCCTCCTTTAGAGAAATCGTATATCATATATGAGGGTGTATCAGAAGCGCAGCGAGTAGAGAGAAAATCTTTTTTGCTCAATTATGGAAAACATTTCTGGTATTTCATATAAAATGCAGGGACATGATGTTTAATTTGTCGGGGGTCAGAACAAGTTATTTTCTATAAAATATAGATATATGTGAGATCGGGATAAGAATGGAGGGTTACAGACATCATGAATAATAAAAAAAAGAACAATAATAAGTGAAATATTTTTAAAGCCGAGAAGGATTAAGATAGTGATTTTGGGTGTGTTTTATATCATGGTGGCGG
>CAMWMT010000216.1 GCA_947175375.1 uncultured Clostridiaceae bacterium
ATGAACGCCAATAATCCATGAGTATCAGCGGCAGTTAATTGCGTTCATTAGTATAATGATATTCCCACGGTATTTCATTGAAACATTTATAAAACTCGATATTATTCCAGTCCGACACCGGACGATAATCATAGGCAACACCATCAATACTGAAATTAGGACAGCTATCAGTAGCCATAGACAGTCTCACAATATCTTCATCTGCCAACGTCAGTTCCAGACAGGCACATCGGTTTCCGCAATCTGTTCCCATAGGCATATATTCCGCGTTGCTGAACCACTCTTCAAATTTTTGCAGTGTCTCAATATCTGTTATAGTCTGGCTGAAAAATTGATTGCCAGTAAAAGTGGAATTCACATCCAACTTCGCAGATACAATATCTTTTATATCAGACACATCATAATTTTGATAACCTGTTTTCTCCAACAGCATGATCTGGATATAGTCGCATAACTTGGCCGCTTCTATCAGGCACTCCCTCATTTCCTTTTCATCGTCATAAGTATAGTATAGGTACCCACCTTCAAATGCTCTGATCTCTACATCATTATAGATGATCTGCCAGCCTTTTTCTTTATGCCCTTCCCAACGCCTCTCCCATGGTTCCCCTTCCAGATCCAATGACTCTACCTGTTTTAATAACCATTCCTGATCTTCTCCTTCAGGAATATAATAGTAAAAGGTTTTGTCTCTTATCATGGAAGGCTGTACCCTTATACAAACCTTATCCGCTTCCGGTTGTTCGTAAAGCGTGATATCTCGTATAGAATCGTTTTCTGCCGGTATTTCTTCCGCCTGTGACGAAAGATTTCCTTCTTTTGTAATTGTTTCATCATCAGGCGTCTGTTTTGATGACTGATCACTTTTATTATTTTCTTCTGTGGGGTTGGTCAAAAAGCATATCGCCAATATTATTGACACTGCTGCCGCTGCTATCAGAATCCATAACGTCGGCTTTTTATAATTCAATACGGCTTCCACCCTTTCCTTTACTCCCACCTCCCCAAAGGCCAGCGGACACACCATGATCAGGCTCCTCTGCCTTGCACATGATAACAGCACTTTAGAATACTCTTTTTTCTCAGAGAATGTCATATCTTTGGCTGATCTTTCATCACATGCCAGTTCAATGTCCTTGCAGAACAGGGCGTACGCTGCCCAGCAAAGAGGATTAAACCAATGAATACACAATAACAAATATCCTAACGATTTCCACCAATGGTCTTTTCTTTTAAGATGCGCTGATTCATGTACAATGATATAATTCATTTCTTTCTCACTCAGGGCAGAAGAAAGATAAATCCGTGGTCTGATAATCCCCAAAATAAACGGCGATTTTACGGCATCGCAAATATGGAGATTATCCTTCACGCATACCGCTTCCTTTACAAGTTTATGCAGTTTTACAGTGCTGCCCATAGCACAAATCATTAACACAATCATGCCACAGACCCATACCATACCCCAAATATAAGTAACCACCTGCCAGGGTGCCACGCTCGCTGACAAATCATATGCAAAGGACTCCGCCAACATTGGATTTATGGAATTTTCCACAATCGTCAGATGACTGTCTATGGATGGTATATAATTCTGTACTTCTCCTTCCACAACTGCGCTGGATCTGACTGGTTCTGTACTGGGCAGTATGCTTAACGGGCTTTCAATAGAAAACGGACAGATCAGCCTGAACGCTACCGATCCCCACAAGAAACAGATCACCCATTTTGGAATTTTTCGAAACAGGAACCTGATGCATATTACCGCCAATATAAGCCATCCGGCAGTAATACTCATATTTAAAATCTTCAGGAAAATAATCTCTATTCTCATCGCTCCTCCGCCTGGTCGATCATCCTGTGGATCGCTTCTGCTTCATCCGCTGTGATCCTGGAGCCCTGCATAAATGCCGCAATAAATGCCGGAAGAGAACCAGCAAAAGTATCTTCCACATATTTTTTGCTCTGCATGGAATAAAATTTATCTCTGGTAATCACAGAAGTTACCACTCCGTTTTGATTCCTGAACAGCCCCTTATCAATTAATCTTCGTAATACATTATGGGCCGTAGTTCTCTTCCAGTTAAATTCTACTGCTGTCATCTTCACCAGTTCAGACGAAGTAACCGGCTCATGCTCCCAGATCATATCCGCATATCGCGCCTCAATAACACCTAACTGTATTTCTGCCATCTGTTTCCTTCTCCTTTTATAGACTACTCAATGTAGTCTCAAGTACAGACTACACTAAGTAGTCTCAAATGTCAACAGGAAACCTTGCATTCCCCTTACCACATGTCCTCCTGCCCTGATGTATACCTTATCATCAGAATAATAACCCCAACTGCCACAAGCAGTTCTGTAACCGGCATGGCAAACCAGATAGCATCCGCCCCTGCCAAAACAGGCAGAACGTAAATCAGGATTCCACTGATCACCATTCCTCTCGCAACAGAAACCAAAAAAGAAGCACCCGGTTTCATCAATGACTGAAAATAATAGGTCGAAAAAATATTCAGCGGCAGTAACAGGAAGGATATACCATAACTCCGCATAATGGGCGGCGCGATCTGACGAACGGATTCTGTTGGAGCCATAAAGATGCGAATGAATCCATTGGGAACTGCCCAGATGGATACCGTCCACACAATGCTGAAAAACACTACTGTATACAGTGCATATCGGAGGGTTCCTTTTATCCTCTCCCAGTTTTGGGAACCGTAACTGACAGATAAGATTGGCTGCGCTGCCTGTCCTACACTGTACGCACAACACTGTACAAATGTACTGACATTTACAATAACACCATAGACTGACAAGGCATCTGTTCCGAAATACCGGACAATCTGCCGGTTGAATATCATGGTCAGAAAACCCATTGCCACATCAATGAAAAAGGTAGAAAAGCCCGTCACCAGGATCTCCTGTGTTTTTTTCAGGAACCGGGAAGGAACCACAAAACGCAGCGTGTTTTTACGTGTAAAAAAGTGAGAAAACATCACCATACAGGTAATGACTGCTCCCATCGCAGTTGCCAGTCCCGCACCCTGTATTCCCATGTCCAGAGAAAAGACAAAGAAATAGTCCCCAAAGATATTAAAGATTCCGCCGGTCAGAACCGCTGCCGTTGCCAGAGCAGGGACATCATCATTTCGTAAAAATGCTGCCAGCATCTGGTTAAAGAGAAATGCAGGGATCACAAATTTAATCGGAACAAGATATTCTTTTTCCAGAGGGAGTAACGTTTCCTCTGCGCCAAACAGTGTCAGCATCTCTGTATCAAAAAACACGACCATCAACCAGCAAACGATCGACAGCACTATGGTACTGATCAATGCCACTGAAAAATATTCCTGTTGCTCTTTTGCTTCACCCTTTCCTTTTGCGCTACCCAGCAGCACAGAACCACCGATTCCAGTCAAAAGCCCCAGACTGTATATAATATTCCAGACCGGAGCCACAACAGCAAGCGCAGCTGTACCATCCGGTCCCTGATACTGCCCCACCATTGCCATATCCACAACGCCATAGATCGAACTGATCAGCGCACTTCCAAAAGCTGCCGCTAAATACCTGAAATAAATCTTCCTGACATTTCCAGACAACATATCCATTTTCCCATCTCCTTTGAAAAACAAAAAAGAGCTGGTAAGAAAACAGGCATCTCAGCCTGTTACCTTATCCAGCTCATCATTTCCTTACGAATGATTCACCCTCCGCGTAACTATTGGCATAATAGCAAAAAAAGGATGGTTTGTCAAGGACCCACAAACAGGGGCATTTCAGAATTATTGCTGCAAAGTCAGCTTATTTCCTTATGTCGGTATTCCTGATAGATCAAAGGTAACAAGACCACTGTCAAAACAGCATATACAGTCATAATAATCGGCACTTCACCGACCACGTTTTTGCCAAGCGGATACAGATTAAAATAATTGAGCGCTGCTCCGGTCTGAAGTAACTGGTCTGGCAGCAGTCCTATGATCTTATTTATGACAGGACTGTTGATATTTTCAAGAAAGGACGGAATGAAAATCAATACGACCAGGACCATGACTGCCAGTACAGAAGATTTTGTTTTTGCAGATACCAGCATACTTAAAAAAGAGATAAACATACAGCCGATATATCCGCCAATCAGGATCAGAAGATACTTTTGCCAGACCGTGATATGGTAAAAACACTTCCAGCTCCCTGCAGCCTGCACCATAAGATTCCAGCCGTCCATGCCGTAATAACATAAGAGGATCACCGTATACAGCATAAAAGCTGCAAAGTAGACAAGGGTCACCACCAGAAGACCTGCCTTGATCTTCGCCAGGACTGCTCTATCCCTTCCGTAAACTGAGGTATAGAAGACCGCGTCCGATCTCCATGTGAATTCGTTGGAAAAGATTCCCGCAACCAGATATCCCAAGACCAGCATGATAAGCATCACGATCGTAGGCGCATATTCAAACAGCTGCTTCCATCCGGTCACATAATCACAATAAAAGGGTGTCTGAATGCTTTCATACCGGCGGATCAGATATTCTTTTTCTTTGTCTGAAAACTGGTCTTTCGCCTCACCTGCCAGCCATTCTTTCAGCAGACGTGTCCTGTTCTCATAGAACATAACTGCGTCATCTTCTGTTAAAGAATTCGCCTGGTAATAATCATAGTCCCGAAATCCAACTGCATAAGAATGATTCAGCAGATCCCGAATCTCCTCGATTCCCTGCTGCCAGCTGAACGCGATATCCCTTTCTCTTATGATCTCTGACTGTGCCTCCGGAGATTCCCGAATCCTTCGGTTTTCAGCAATTACTTTTCTTATCATTTCTTCATCCAGATAACCTGCCCATTCCTTCTGCGCCTTTCTTAATTCAGAGACAGCCACCATTCCCTTATGTTCATCTCCGTTTCCATCCACCCAGCCAACGCCTGCGGCAAAATAACAGGTAAGTCCCATGAAAACGGCCAATAATACAAGGGCAACCCTACTGCCTGTTCTGGAAAATATCTTTTTCAACTCATATTTCGTCATCCTGTTCACCAGTCCTTTCACCAAAGTAGTCCAGGAACAGATCCTCCAGCGTAGCCGTTTCCAAAACAGCATTTTCTGACGGATGATCTGAAGATATGATCCGCAGTTCGGCCCCGTCCGGTACTGTTTTTATATTTGATACTTTATAGTCTCTCATATAAGCGCCCATGGCTTCTTTGGGAACCCAGGCGCGCCATACCCGTTCCGGCATAGAGGCAAGCAATTCCTGCGAAGTGCCGGAGGCTTTGATCTTTCCGTCATTCATCAGAAGAATCTCATTGGCGATATATTCGATGTCCGATACGATATGAGTAGAAAGCAATACCAGCCGCTTTGCGGAAAGCTCACTGATCAGATTGCGGAAGCGGATCCGCTCATTGGGATCCAGCCCTGCCGTCGGCTCGTCAAGAATCAATATTTTCGGATCATTGAGCATTGCC
>CAMWMT010000217.1 GCA_947175375.1 uncultured Clostridiaceae bacterium
GGCGACAGGTTCTTTAAGCTCGGGAATCGGGATCTATGCATGGCTTGGTCCGGTCGTTTTGCTGCTCAGCGCCATGCTGACGGCAGGCTATCTGCTTCCGGTCTCCATTCAGGCATTTTTTCCGGGGACACAAGATGCAGGAGCAGGACATCAAAAGCGGGAACCAAACCTTCTGATGCTGGTCCCGATGCTTTTGTTTACGGTTGCAGCCGTGCTGTTCGGAATGTTTCCTGAGAAATTTTTAAGTTTCCTGCAGGCGATTGCTGCGGGGCTTTTGTAAGGGAGGAAGGATATGAGTAGTGTATGTCTGGTCCTTCCAGTCGTGCTCCCGATCCTGGGAGGAGCGGTGATGCCGCTTCTGCATCTGCCGGATAAGAAGAGAAATCTCTGTCTGGAGATACTGGTACTGTTAACCTCTGCGGTAGCATTTCTGTGTGTATTCCAGCGTCCGGAAGAAGGTTTTGTCCTGTTCCATCTGACTGGCAATCTGGATTTTGCTCTCCGGATTGACGGGCTTGGGAGTGTATTTGTCTGTGTGATCGCTTTTTTATGGCCGCTGGCAACGTTATATGCATTTGAATATATGCGCCATGAAGAGCGTACGACCAGCTTTTTCGCATTTTATACCATGACCTATGGTGTGACCCTGGGAATTGCCATGGCGAAAAATCTGGTGACCATGTATCTGTTTTATGAGCTTTTGACGCTGGTATCCGTGTATCTGGTCATGCATCCCATGACGAAGAAAGCGCTCTATGCCAGCAGGATCTATCTGTATTATTCCATCGGCGGCGCGGCATTTGCCTTTATAGCGCTGGTATTCATCATCATCTTTGGCGGAGGTACGACGGACTTTGTGCTTGGTGGTGTCCTGGATATGAACCGGATCGGGGATAATATCAACATTGTACTGATCGTCTATTTGCTGGCTTTCTGGGGCTTTGGTGTGAAAGCGGCGGTATTCCCGTTCCAGGGATGGCTGCCACAGGCTTCTGTTGCGCCGACTCCAGTGACGGCGCTTCTGCACGCGGTGGCAGTGGTCAAATCCGGCGCCTTTGCGGTCATGCGGCTGACAGATTACTGCTTTGGGACGGAGTTGCTCCGTGGAACCTGGGTGCATTTTGTAGTTATGAGTATCGCGATGCTCAGTATCATCTACGGTTCTACCATGGCAGTGAAGGAGACGCATTTTAAGAGGCGGCTCGCGTTTTCTACGGTCAGCAATCTGTCCTATATTCTTCTAGGAGCAACGATGATGAGTACACAGGGGCTCCTGGCAGGTATGGCGCATCTGGTCTTTCATGCGTTTATGAAGATCGGCGCGTTCTTCTCTGCGGGAGCGGTGATGCACCAGTCCGGGAGGAATTATGTGGATGAGTTGAACGGGCTGGGAAAGAAGATGCCGTTTGTATTTACGGTATTTGTCATCTGCGGACTGTCCTTGGTCGGCATTCCCGGGTTTGCCGGGTTTATCAGTAAGTGGAATATTGCTGTTGCGGCCATGGAGCTGGGAAGTGAATATCCCTATGCCTATGGAGCGGTGGCAGTGCTACTGTACTCGGCGCTTATGACCGCTGTATATATTCTTACGGTTGCGATCCGGGCATGGTTCCCGGATAAAGGAAGCATCAAAGAGTCGGAAGAAGCGGTCACGGACCCCAACTGGGAGATGAAACTTCCGCTCTTTATCTTTGCGGTGGCAGTCCTGTTCTGGGGACTCTGTTCGGAACCGGTCATGAGGCTTTTGCGGGCAGTGTCACAGGGCATATTATAAAAGGAGAGAAAAGCGATGAAGGGTGATTTAGTGTTATTTCATGTGATCTGGTTTCCGTTCGCGGCAGCTTTTCTCTGCTATTTGACGGGGAAATGGCATAAGATGATAAGAGACCGGTTCCTTCAGCTCTCTGTCATTCTGGAGATGGGACTGATGGCTCTGGCAGCAGCAGCCTATTTTCAGGAGGTGGGACTGGCGGCTGATCCGACAATCTCCAGTTTTCATGTGGGAGAACTGCAGTTTATGTGGGAAGGTTTCTGCATGCAGGGGCTCTATCTGAAACTGGACGGTTTCCGTCTGCTCTATGGATGTATAGCTGCGTTGATGTGGATGATGACAGGAATCTTTTCTAGAGAATATTTTGCACATTACCACAATCGGAACCGCTACTATTTCTTTTATCTGCTGACGCTTGGGTCAACCATGGGGGTGTTCCTGTCCGGAGACCTTTATACGACGTTTATCTTCTTTGAGATCATGTCCCTGACTTCTTATGTATGGGTCATCCATGATGAGAAACCCGCAGCCATGAAAGCAGGAGAGATCTATCTGGCGATTGCGGTCATCGGAGGCCTGGTCATGCTGATGGGGCTGTTCCTTTTGTATGATGCGGCGGGGACTCTTCGGATGTCAGAGCTTCACGATGCGGTAAGATCCGTGATGCAGGAAAAGGCAGGACAGATCTATGCGGCAGGGTTCTGTATGCTCTTTGGGTTTGGAGCCAAGGCAGGAATGTTCCCGCTCCATGTGTGGCTTCCGAAAGCCCATCCGGTGGCTCCAGCTCCAGCCAGTGCGCTTTTGTCGGGAATTCTTACAAAGACAGGAGTCTTTGGGGTACTGGTGGTCAGTGCGGAGATCTTCCGCTATGATCCCGCGTGGGGCAGGCTGGTACTGTATCTGGGGACGATCACCATGTTCGGTGGAGCATTTCTGGCAATATTCTCCATTGACCTGAAACGGACGCTGGCCTGTTCGTCCATGTCACAGATCGGATTTATCCTGGTGGGAGTGGGAATGATGGAACTGCTGGGCGCGGAAAATGCGCTTGCTGTGCGGGGGACGATCCTGCATATGGTCAACCATTCCATGATCAAGCTGATCCTGTTTATGGCGGCAGGTGTTGTCTATATGAATTTGCATGCCTTAGATCTAAACGAGATTCGGGGCTTCGGATACCGGAAACCGCTGCTGAAAGGCATCTTTTTGATGGGAGCCATGAGCATCGGGGGAATTCCGGGCTGGAGCGGATATGTGAGCAAGACACTGCTGCATGAGAGTATCGTGGAATATGCGGAGGAGCTTGCAGCTCATGGAGAACCATCTCTGTGGATTAGCGGGATCGAGTGGATCTTCCTGCTCACCGGAGGAATGACGATCGCTTATATGACAAAGCTGTTCGTGGCAGTCTTTCTGGAGCAGCATCCGGACAGACAACAGGAATATGACGCGAAGACAGCTTATATGAATAAAGAGAGTATATTTGCGTTGCTGGTGCCCACCGTTCTTCTGGTGCTTATGGGATTTCTTCCCTACCATACCATGAACCGGGCTGCTGATCTGGCACAGGGATTTCTGCATGGCGAGATGCCTGCGCACGTCGTTCATTATTTCAGCCTGACGAATCTGAAAGGCGCCGTCATATCGATGACGATCGGAGCCCTGGTATATTTTGGGCTGATAAGAAAGTTCCTGATGGGGAAGGATGAGAAAGGAAGAACCTGCTATCTGAATCTTTGGCCAAGATGGCTGGATCTGGAGGATCTTGTCTACCGGCCGGTATTTGCAAAAGCGGCTGTGGCACTGGCAGGGTACGTGTGCGGGATCATTGACCGGATGCATTTGGTACAGAATCTGCTGAAGGCAGCTGTGGAGGTTTCGGCATTTTTAAGCAGGATCTGCGATTATCTGGTGGATATGGTACTGGTGCTGTTTCGCAGTACCACCCACAAGAGCAGGACCGAGCGTCGCGTGTATCTGATCGGTTCCAGAGTTTCCCGGACACTGGGAAAGATCCTGGACCAGGTCGTGTGGCTTATGAATCATACCATACGGCGGAACAATCCCATCGAACGTTCCTATGTGGTAACGTTTGCGGAATGGGAGGAGATGATGAGCCGAACCAGCCGCCTGATCAGTGCAAGCCTTTCTTTCGGCCTGATGCTGGCAGCCATTGGACTGGCGCTGACACTTGCATATCTGCTGTGGTGGTAGAAAAAAGGATGGGATGGAATGAAGAAAAGCCAAGGGGATACGCTGGATATGACACAGGGCAGCCCGGCAAAGGCGCTTCTGGCCTTTGCAGTGCCGGTGATCTTATCCAATCTGTTTCAACAGCTTTACAATCTCATAGACAGTCTGATCGTGGGAAATTATCTGGGAGCCGACGCGCTGGCCGCCGTTGGCTCCGCAGGTACGATCACTGCAGTCATAGTACAATTGGCTTCCGGTCTTGCACTGGGAGCCTCTGTTGTCATTGCCCAGTATTTTGGAGCAGGAAAGAAGAAGGAGATCCGGACCTGTATGACGACGATCTGTGTCTTTGCCGTATTGACAGGCGTGGTAGTGACCGTATTCACCCAACTCCTGGCCGGACCGATCCTTCTTCTGGTGAAGACTCCCGTGGAGGTTCTGGAGTACAGCACCCTCTATCTGACCATTTACTTTTGGGGAAGTGTGGCAATCTTCCTGTATAATGCGGAACAGGCAGTATTTATTGCCATGGGGGATTCCCGCACACCTCTGTATTTTCTGATTCTTGCTTTTTTTCTGAATGTGGCAGGGGACTTTTTTTTCATTCTTGTCTGTTCCCTGGGGGTCGGAGGCAGCGCGCTGGCAACCACGCTGTCCCAAGCGGTATGTACTGTTCTGTCTCTTGTGGTGCTGGAGCGAAAAATGAGGAGACTTGGCATGGAGCGGGCAGAGCGGTGGTTTGACCGGACAGAATTCTTACGGATGATGCGGATCGCGGTTCCCGCAGCATTGCAGCAATCGGTAGTCTCTCTTGGAACTGTCTGTGTGCAGACCGTGACAAACAGCTTCGGACCTGCAGTCATGGCCGGCTGCAGCGCAGCGAATAAGGCGGTGAATCTGGTATCTGCTGTACCAATCAACTGGGGGAATGCCCTGTCAAATTTCGTCGGTCAGAATATAGGAGCTGGAAAGCCGGATCGAATCGGACAGGGAGTGAAGGTCTCGCTTCTGGTGACAGGTGCTGTGTCATTTGTCATGATCCTCATCATGGAACTGATGCCGGAGACGTTAATCGGGTGGTTCGTGGAAGGAGAGGGTGCGGAAGAAGTGATTCGCGTGGGTGCTTCTTATCTGAAGGTGACTGGTCTGTTCCTGGTCGTCTTTTCTGTGTATATGGTTGTTAAATCTGTTTTCAACGGAGTCGGAGATATGAGCTGGTATGTAGGGCTGACGCTTGGCAGCCTGGGCATTCGGGTGCTCTGTGCCTTTCTGCTGGCTCCGGTTTTTGGAGAGGCGATACTCTGGTGGAGCGTTGCTGCCGGGTGGTGCATGGCAGCTGTGCCGACCGTGCTGCATTATCTGGGTGGGAACTGGAAGGAGCACAGTCTGGTGCGGATAGAGTGATATTTGATGAAAATCGGTGAACTATGGGGTGTCGGGAAAGGGTCGCCCCGGCTGTATGATAAGCGCTCGTATGGAGTGTATCGGACA
>CAMWMT010000218.1 GCA_947175375.1 uncultured Clostridiaceae bacterium
TCTCAAGGTCATCCACATATTCGGCTCCGACAATTGGCTGTTCATTTGGATTGACCAATTTGCCGCGTTCGATTGCAAGCTCATATGCTTCTCCGATCTCAATTCCCTCTTTTCCCCCATGAACCCCGTCAAATACGATACGGTCTACTGCGGTATTGGGATATACGCCAACCTGATCCAGCTCCTCTTCCGTGATAATCCCTGTATCTACCATGGCTTTCTTTAAAATATCCGTACCCATGATCGCATTCTCACATGCCATCACGGTTACTTTTTCTTTACCGTCTGCAAGACGTTTACGAAGTCCTTTTGCAAGCAAAGGCGCAATTTTCGGCAGATTGGTAGCCATGACAGAAGTTGTGACCACATCCGCATCTTTAATGGCATCCGCCACTTCCTCCTGCTGGTTTATGGAAGATAAAGCAGATACGTTCGTGATCTCTTTTTCCTCATAGTCATGTTCAATACGAAACAGGCTGTAAGAATGTGTTTCATTGATACGATCCACCATATCCTGCACGACATCCGCAAAGATGATCTCATATCCACTGTCATATAATAATTCTGCAATAAACCCGCGGCCAATCTTACCCGCTCCAAAATGCACTGCTTTTTTCATGATAATCTCCTTTTACCGGAACAGTTACAGAACAAAAAGCCTGTTCTGTAACTGTTCAATTTTAAAATAATTACGAAAGATCCAGAATCTTTAATACTTCCTGTTTGGTTGCTGCTTTCTGAAGTGCGTTCAGATTACCCTCATCACAGAGGATCGTTGCAATCTTGCCGAGAAGATCCACATGCTCCTCTCCCTTACCTGCTACACCGACCAGCAAATAAGCCTTCTCGCCACCAAAATCCACGCCGTCCGGTACCTGTATAAAACAGATTCCCGAAGTCTTGATGCTCTTTTTGGAACTTGCAAGACCATGAGGCAGCGCCACACCATTTCCAAGATATACAGATACATCTGCATCCCGCTCAAACATATCCTGTCGGTAGCTCTCGTCTGCATAACCTCTTCCGATCAGAATATCCGCACATGCATTGATTGCTTCCTTCTTGTCTGCAAAAGATGCTTTCAACACAATATTTTTCTCGTCAAACAGAGGAATGGATGGTCCCTCTGCAGATAAATCGTCTGAAGCATCTGCCAGCATCTCTTTAATCTTAGCCACGATCTGGTCATACTCTTTCTGGTCCATGAAGTTATTGATCGTCAAGATCGGCATCTTCCCACCGGTTGTATCCAATGCCCTCTGGGCCAGATTCACATTTGTTACGACCACATCTGCATCCAGCGGAATCTCCGCAACCGCCACATGGGAGATGGAAGGTGACATACCTGCTTTCTGCAGACGTGTCCTTAAGATGGATACTCCCATTGCAGAGGAACCCATTCCTGCATCACATGCAAAGATTACTTTATTCAGAGCGCTTATTTTTCCCGAAGCCATACGGGCAAGTGCCTCTTCTGATACACTACCTGTGATTCCCGCCGTTCCTGTTGCAGTCTCTCCTTCCAGAGCCGCAGCCGTTTCCGGTTTGTCAGAAAGCTTGATAATAAATCCTGTCACGACAAATGACACGGCAAGTGATCCAAAATAAGCAATGGTATTCACCAGCATACACGCCTTCGGCGTCATCATGTAGAATGCAAATACAGATCCGGGAGATGGCGGCCCAACCGCTCCGCCTCCGAAGTTCGTAAGTACAAAGATGGAGAACATATTTCCTGCAATCGGTCCAAGGATCGTCTGCGGCATCATCAGGCAGTACGGAAAGCAGGTCTCTGCAATTCCGCCAAAGAACTGGATGATCACTGCACCAGGCGCGGATTTCTTCGCAACTCCGGAACCGAACACCGCAAATGCCGCAACCAGTCCTACCCAGTATGCTCCATTGGCTTCAATCAGGAACAGAACTGACTTACCAGCCTCTGCTGCCTGCTGGACTCCCAGAGGCACCAGAATCCCGTGATTGATTGCGTTATTCAGGAACAATACCTGTGCCGGCTGTACAAAAAGCGCCGTCAGCGGAAGCATATTGTGATCTGTCATGAAATTAACTCCGGAAGCCAGTACATTCTGGATTCCCGTCATCATGGGAGCAGCTACCGCATAACCCAGGACACAGAGCAATACTCCGATCAATCCAAGCGCAAAATTGTCTACCAACATCTCCAGTCCTGTCTTTACTTTTCCCTCAATCGCTTTGTCAAATTTCTTCAAAAGCCATGCAGCAAGCGGGCCCATAATCATACCGCCAACCAGCATTGTAACATCTGAACCGACTACCATACCCATAGTGGCAAATGCTCCGATAACTCCGCCTCGCCTTTGATGCACATTGTAACCGGCTGTATAACCAATCAGCACCGGAAGCAGATAGGTTAATACCGGACTGACCAGCTCATTTAAATACTCATTCGGACACCATCCGGTAGGAATAAATAAAGCGGTCAGAATACCCCATCCAATGAATACACCGATATTCGGCATAACCATCGCACTAAGCGTTGCGCCAAACTTCTGTACCTTTGCCTGCAACTGTTTTGTGTTCATAGGTTTCTCTCCTTTTCTTTCCTGTTATTTTCTTAAGAGTGTTCCGCGGCTCATTTCTCTCTTCGCAATTTATCATAGCACTTATCATGTGCAAATGCAACATTTATTTTTTGCATTTCCTAATTTTTGGCGTTTTTGCCAATTTTACTTTCTTTAAAATGTGTAATTATCACATATTTTTGTCGTTTTTTCACAAATATCAATTTTTATATGTGGCATTTCAATGTGCCAATGTGTCATCAGCACATTTCCATTGATATTTTCCACATTTTCTGATAAACTTATCTCATAACAAATCGGAGGTATCATCATGCCTAAACTGAATGCGTCTGAACGACAGGCACAGATTATAGAATTACTCTCAAAAAATGAAAAAATGAAAGTGATGGAACTTGCAGATTATTTCCAGGTATCACGTGAGACAATCCGCCGCGACATGAATGCATTGGATAAAGCCGGTTCCCTGAAAAAATGGTTTGTGGAAAGCGAGCCGGTCTATGACTTTAAGACACAGCCTGTACATATGCGAATGACAGAAGCGCAGGAAAGCAAGAGAAAAATCGGTGAAAAACTTTTGGAATTAATTCCCGAACATGCATTCCTCTATCTGGATACCGGAAGTACCACCCTTTGTTTTGCAAAGTTACTAAAGGAGTGTTCCGGTTACACGATCATTACAACTTCCATACCAATCATTAATGAACTGGCGAACAGCAGCAACGAACTGATCATCACAGGCGGAACGATCAATCCCCGCGTCATGAGCGCCATGGGGGCCCAGACTATTGCTTTTCTGGAACGCATCAAAGTAGATGTGGCAATCCTGGGAAGTTCTGGATTCGACCGTCATGACGGACCTTCCAGCAACACTTTTGACGATTCACAGATTAAGCATCTCGTAATCAGAAATGCCCGGACGAATATCGTAGCTGCTGACAGCAGAAAAGCAACCTACTCTTCCCTCACCCAATATGCCAGCTGGAGCGAAATTGATTATTTAATTACTGATAATGAAATATCGCCTGAAACAGTACAGAAATTATCAGAAGCAACAAATGTGATTACTGTATGATCAATAGCTTACTTGCACAAAAGGAGACGTAGGACATGAAAACAATGGTAAATCTTCCCATCGGTATCGAAGATTTCCAGGAAATTCGTACAGAAGAGTTCTACTATGTAGATAAGACAGGGCTGATCACTGAACTTCTAAATAACTGGGGAAAAGTGAACCTTTTTACGCGTCCCCGAAGGTTCGGCAAATCCCTGAACATGAGCATGCTCAAATATTTCTTTTCTTACGGCTGCGATCCTGACCTGTTTGATGGACTTTCCATATTCGGAGAAACTCAGCTTTGCGAAAAATACATGGGAAAATTTCCGGTGATCTCCATCACACTGAAAGATGTGGAAGCAAGAGATTATCAGGGCGCTGTCGCCAGGCTGTGCGCAGTCATTGGCAGAGAAGCGCTGCGTTTTCAGTTTCTTCTAGAAAGCAGCCAGCTCTCCGAAAATGACAAGAGTCAATACGCTCTGCTGATCAAAGCGAGGGAAGATGGACAGCAGATGTTTGCCATTTCAGAAGATACACTGGAAAACAGTTTATATACCCTCTCTTTTCTTCTTCGTAAGCATTATAATCAAAAAGTGATCCTTCTGATTGACGAATATGATGTCCCTTTGGACAAAGCTCAGCAATATGGCTACTATGATGAGATGATCCACCTGATCCGAGGTGTGTTCGGACACGTATTAAAGACCAATGAAAATCTATATTTTGCTGTACTGACCGGCTGTCTGTTCCCTGCAAAGGAAAGTATCTTTACTGAACGAAATAATTTTAATGTCTCATCTACTACAAACCTTTTGTTTGATAAATACTTTGGTTTTTCTGATACTGAAGTAAGAGATATGCTGGAATACTGCGGATTGGAAGACAAATGCGAACTAATCAAGGGATGGTACAACAGCTACTGTTTTGATAAAGCTGACATTTACTGCCCTTGGGATGTACTCAATTATATAGATCTGCTTTGTTCTGACCCAGATGCCTATCCCGAAGCCTTCTGATCAATTCCAGCGGCAATACCATCATCCGTACGCTCCTTCAGAAAGCGACGGATCAGGCCATGGAAGATCTGGATCTGGTGGCAGAACATGCCGGAATGTCGAAAAATTATAAACTACAAATAATATTTAAATAGTTTTGTCTTTGGTCTACAATCGCATAAACCGTGACTTTTCTGTGTTCATCATCTATTTTATAAAAGACCAGATTTTTTTCCAGAATCAAAATTTTATATCCTTGTCTGCGAAGAACCCTGTAATGTGGCTCGGAACCGATATAAGGATTTTCATTTTGATTCTCCCTTTAATAAAGCACGCAGATCATCAAATGTCTCCTGCATCGATGCGACTTTACCATGAGCCACATCATCTTCTGCTTCAGCAAGTATTTCAAGCAGTTCTATTCTGGCTTTCATCCGTTTGTACTCTTCATAAGCCAATGAAACCGTATCTCCTCGTCCGTTCACAGTTATAATGACTGCCTCTTTATTTTCCCTGCAATGTCTGGAAATCTCACTGTAATGGTTTCTCAAATCTGCTGAAGGTCGAATTGTTTCCTGTAACATCTGCATCCTGTCTCCTCCCGTTCTGGTTGTAGTCATATTATATCATGATTTAACTATAATATAAACTAAAAATTATTGTAGCAATCCACTGACTTAATTTGTTTAAGAATCCGCTGAATAGTTTCCCCGATAAAAAACAACAAGGCGAATCATCTCATGATCCACCTTGTCTCATACCATAAATTCTTATTTATACTCGTGAGCACATTCATCTGCCAGTTTTCATGACACATAACGGTGTGCTCACTCGTTATAC
>CAMWMT010000219.1 GCA_947175375.1 uncultured Clostridiaceae bacterium
GATTACGTATTGCCATAATTTCCTCCTAATATGCATTTAATGGATTATAATCAAACTGTATGTATATCTTCTGCCACACAGCTTCATTTTCTAATATATTTTCAATCTGATTTTTCACATGCAGCAGAGCATTTTCTTCCGTATGCTTCAAATAGATAACCCTGCGGTACATGTCTTTTTTTCTGGACAAAGCTGCCACTGCGGGACCAATGAGGATCAGCCCTTCTGCACGGAACTGATGAATCCTTTGTCCCAGTCTCTCTGCCTGATGTTCCAGAAACGCTTCTTCGGGACCGGACAGGTAGATTCCCAGCATAAATGCCGCAGGCGGATACCCCATCATCCTCCGGTACAGGATCTCCTGTCTGTAAAATCCTTCGTAATCCTGCCTCGCAGCCGTCTGAATGCTGTAATGCTCCGGTACATAAGTCTGGATCACCGCTTCGCCTGCCTTCTGTCCTCTTCCAGCACGTCCCACTGCCTGCGTCAGCAGCTGAAAGGTACGTTCCGATGCCCGATAGTCTGACGCATACAACGAAATGTCTGCCGCCAGCACTCCAACCAGCGTCACATTGGGAAAATCATGCCCCTTTACGATCATCTGTGTGCCAACCAGTATATCCGCTTCGCCTTTTCCAAAAGCGCTCAGTATCTGTTCGTAGCTTTCTTTTGTCCGGGTCGTGTCATAATCCATCCGCAGTACCCGTGCCTGCGGAAACACCTTCTTCACTTCCCGTTCGATCTGCTGGGTTCCGGCACGAAACCCGCTGATATAGCGGGAACCGCAGGAAGGACACAGAGACGGCATACTGGTCTCATATCCGCAATAGTGGCATTTCAGCCTTCCATCGTTATGAAGAGAAAGCGCCACATCACAATGGGGACACCGGATCGCTGTCCCACAAGAACGGCAGGACACAAAACCGGACAGCCCCCGCCTGTTTAAAAACAGCATCGTCTGCTGCCCGTTTCTCAGCCTCTCCTCCATGGCGGCCTTCAGCCTCCGGCTGAAGATGCTGCGGTTTCCTTCCTTTAATTCCGTGCGCAGATCCGTGATGCAGACTTTCGGAAGCCTCGCATCTCCAAATCTTCCGGTCAATCGATACAGCCCATAACTTCCTGAACAGGCACGGTCATAGCTATCCACAGACGGAGTCGCGCTTCCGAGTACTACACATGCACCGCACATCCGGGCACGGAAACGGACTGCCTCTACTGCATGATATCTGGGAACCGTCTCGCTTTTATAGGAGTTTTCATGTTCCTCGTCGACGATCATGATGCCAATACGTGAAAACGGTGTAAACAGTGCAGATCTTGGACCGATCATCACATCAATCTCTCCATTTTTGGCCCGCATAAACTGATCATATCGTTCCCCACCAGAAAGCCTGGAATGCATAACAGATACCCGGTCTCCAAACCGTTCATAGAACCGCCTGACCGTCTGATACGTCAGGGCAATCTCCGGGATCAGAAGAATCGCCTGTTTTCCTTCCTGAATCACCCGCGCGATCAGCTCCATATATACTTCTGTCTTACCGCTCCCGGTTATACCATGAAGCAGATAGGTTTTTCGAATACCATTCTTATAGTCTTCCCATATCCCTTCCACCACTTTCGTCTGTTCACTATTCAGGACGACCTTTTTCTCTTGTTTTGTAAAATGATCTGCAAAAGGGTTCCGGTAAAGAGCCTGTGCTTCTATCCGGATGATTCCTTCCTTTTCAAAACCTTTGATCACCGCTGCTGATATTTTCAGACTTCCCACAGCTTCCTGATAGTTCAGTGCCTCATCCTGAAGAAGCGCTTCCAGAAGTCTTGCTTTTGCCCAGTATTTTTTTCTCTGATATTCTTCCAGGAGCTGCCTGCCTTCCAAAGCAGAGATATTCCGTATGATCTTCCGACTCTGCTTCTGCCTTGTCTCCTGCTTCACCGGAAGAACCGTCTTCAATGCCTGATTCATGGTAGAACCATATCGCTCACGCATCCATGCAGCCAACGCAATCAGCTGAGACTCTGCCTTTACACTGCCTTCCACAATGCCAGTCAGCTCCTTGATCTTCTCCGGCGGATAATCCGGCGCATTCGTAAAGCCAACCACATAGCCTTTCATCAGACGGTTTCCTCTGCCAAAAGGGATATTTACCTGCATACCTGCCTGCAGTACGTTCTTAAGATGATCCGGAATCCGATACTGAAATACTCGGTCCACCTTCTCGTGGGAAATATCCACAATGACATTGACAAAATCCATCTTCCAGTTCCTTTCTTATTCGGGTTCTGCCGCAGACAACCCAGCGCAGACAGCTGCTGTTTTTTATCTGAGTTCTTCCAGCACCTCCCGGATCAGATCTCTTTCATCCATGGGGTACTTTTTCCCTTTGATCTCCTGGTAATCCTCATGCCCTTTTCCTGCAAGGACGATCACGTCACCCTTCTGACCATGTTCGATCACGTAGCGGATCGCTTCCTTCCGGTCGCAAATCTCCACATACGCGCCGTCCGTCTTCGTCATTCCGACCTTGATATCATCGATGATCGCCTGGGGTTCTTCAAAACGAGGGTTGTCGGACGTGATGACTGTCAGATCTGCCAGACGCCCAGACACCTCTCCCATTTCATAACGACGTAGCTTCGAACGGTTGCCCCCGCATCCAAAGACGCACACCAGCCGTTTTGGATGATACTCCTTCAGAGTCAGAAGAAGGCTCTCCAGACTCATGGCATTGTGGGCATAATCGATCATCAGAATAAAATCCTCCGACACCTTGATCATCTCGATACGCCCTTTGGTCTTTACTACCTTCAGGGCTTCTTTCAGATCCTCTTCTGACACATTAAAATGCTCACATATTGCAATCGCAACCAGGGAATTATACACACTGAACGTCCCCGGCACATCGATCTCCACATCCATGTTGAGCTTTCCTGAGATATGATATCTGACACCCAGATAGCCTGGTCTTCCGATCAGCTCTACCTCTGATGCGCGGTAATCTGCCTTTTCGGAAAATCCGATGGTCTCCAGACTGCAGGTGTGTCCGCCCAGCACCATGTCAAAATGCTCGTCATCCACGTTGGCAATCCCGACCCGGCACTGCCGGAACAGAAGTCCTTTGCACTGTGCGTACTCCTCAAAGCTGGAGTGTTCGTTGGGACCAATATGGTCTGGCGCCAGATTTGTGAAAATCCCGATCTCAAAAGGAATGCCCGCCGTCCGGTGCATCATCAGCCCCTGAGAAGAGACTTCCATCACGCAGATCTCACATCCTGCCTCCACCATCTGCGCAAAATATTCCTGTATCAGATAAGATTCCGGCGTGGTATTGTTCGCCGGAATGTGCTTTTCTCCAATGATCGTCTCGATGGTCCCGATGAGCCCGACCCGGTATCCTGCATGCTCCAGGATCCCTTTCACCATGAAGGTAGTTGTGGTCTTGCCCTTGGTTCCGGTGATGCCGATCACCTTTAGTTTCTCTGCCGGATGGTCAAAATATGCCGCAGACAACAGGGACAGCGCATAGCGGGTATCCGATACCAGTATGAGCGTCACTCCTGCCGGCACTTCTACCTCTCTCTCCGCCATGATCACACTGGCTCCCTTTGCTGTGATCTCTTCCACATGTTCATGACTGTCATATGCCGCGCCTTTGATACAGACGAACATACAGTCTTTTGTTACCTTTCTGGAATCATAGACAAGAGCCGTGATCTCACCCTCTGTGGTTCCGTGTATGATCTGATAGTCCAGCTTTTCCAATAAACCGGAAACTGATTTCATGAAGGACCTCCTTCTAAAATTGCTTTTTCAGTGTAGTATAACACATTTGGGCGGGTCTTGCAATTTTACATTGCCAACATTATAATAGATTTGTAAACTAACAGAAAGTGAAACCGGGCATGAGAAAATTCAGAAACATAATTGTTGATAATACAGCATATCAGTGGTTATTTCGTTATGATGATTATGACTATTGTGATATTCCCTATCTGCTGATCATCATGAAATCTGCTCCCAAAGCAACGCTTAAGATTGTATTTTCTGTAAAAGATCATTTCCTGTTGAACAGTGGACTGCCAGCCACTTTTCATGGTGCAGAAACTCAGATCAATCTGAATTGTCCCTTTATCATTTCTCAGATCATACAACATTACAGTCATAAGGGAGAATTCTTTAACTGGAAAGGATACCGAAAATTGGACGGGACAGAAATTCTGCAGCAGATCGGATATATAATCAACGAACATTTTCTATAGGGGAACATTACCCGTTGAACAAGGAGGAATCAACATGTACATTTCAGAAAAATACTGGGAAAATTATATCGGAGATACAGACGACAGCCTGACACTTGTGGAACATCTGGCGGGAAAGCAGAAAGAAGACATCCCGTTGTCAGAAATCTTTTCCGACTTTGGACTGGACCAGCTCCATGGCGATTTTCGAAATCCGGATGTGCCCCTTGTATATACGGATTCCGAAGGCTGGGAGACCCCCATCTACTATGCCATCGACCTCATCACCGACCTTGCCGCCCTGCTGCTGGAGTGCAGAGTCAGCGGAAGCATCGATCTGTGTGAGCTGTCCGGACGGGACCCGGAGGAAATTGCCGTACCGCAGATCCGCATCACAGCTACACCGGAGGAACACGCCCTGATGAACCAGGCGCTCAAGGACTTTGCGTCTGATCCACTCTCTTATGACCTGAGTGACATGTGCCCGGAGGAAGATATGAAAGAGATGGCAGCCCTTTGTGAGGAACTGAGACAGGAATTATACGAA
Source organism: uncultured Clostridiaceae bacterium (assembly GCA_947175375.1). Lineage (GTDB taxonomy): Bacteria > Bacillota > Clostridia > Lachnospirales > Lachnospiraceae > Hominiventricola. The sequence continues at coordinate 4,787 of CAMWMT010000219.1, forward strand.
TGACCAGTGGTCAGAACTTTGATTCAGGAAGCAGCTCTACAGGGAGAAAAAACGATGAAACTGAAAAATGTATTGATTGTTGTGAAAGATATGGAAAAATCCCGACAGTTTTACCATGACCTGTTTGGTCTCGATACAGTACTGGACAACGACGGAAATATAATCCTGACCGAAGGTCTGGTGCTTCAGGAAGAAACCGTCTGGAAGCAGCTCCTCGAAAAAGAGATTTTTACAGAAAACAATGCTTTCGAACTGTATTTTGAAGAAAATGATCTGGAGGCGTTCGTTCAAAAGCTTGAAAAACAGTATCCCGAGACCAGATACGTAACCCAGCTTATGACTCTCAGTCATGGGCAGAAAATAGTCCGGTTTTATGATCCTGACGGCCATCTGATCGAAGTGAGAACATCCATGTGATCGCCGTCACAGACCTGCCACAGGGATCTTTGATATCACAGACAGCCCGGAAAATGGACAGAATTCCATTTACAAAACTATTCACACACGGAGGTAACGGTTATGGGACAATATGTAAATCCTGGAAACGACAGTTTTGCATCGGCAGTTCTTTATTCACAGATTTATGTAGACAAAACCGGAATGCTGGAATACCTGAACCATGTGATCAATTCCGAACAGCGTTATGTGTGTGTCAGCAGACC
>CAMWMT010000220.1 GCA_947175375.1 uncultured Clostridiaceae bacterium
GGACATCACCAGCCCGCCCCGCTTCTCCAGCACCGCCGCCATCATCATGGCCCGCCTCATATGAAGCGGATCGCTGACGACCAGGGCATCTTTTAATCCATGTTCCTCCATCACCTGTCTGGCATAATACATGTTTTCCTGTGTGATGCGGGACTGTTCTTCGATAAAAATATCCTCTTCGGGTACTCCCTGGCGGACCGCATATTCTTTTGCCGCGCGGGCTTCGGAACAGGCAGCGCCATCCCCGTAACCCCCTGTCATGATCAGACAGTTTACATATCCATTTTCATATAACCAGATACCATGACGGATCCGTTCCCGAAATACAGGGGAAGGTTCCTCTCCGACAACACCCGCTCCCAGAACGATCGCTGCATCTGCTTCCCGAAGCTCACTCTTTTTGCTGAAAGACACAATCTGCCACAGATTGACCAGAATACAAAGAAAACTGAACAGGCATATCCCTGTAATCCAGTATCTTTTCTTCCATCTCATACCACGATCTCCAACCCCGTATAAAGCTGACACACCTGATCGCCCAGTTCTTCCTTCAGGATCTCAAAAGCAAGCTGCCCGGTACAGTGTCCTGTGTAGATTTTCCCGATTCCGGTGGAACGGATCCTGTGTGCAAGCGCACGGATACCATCTGGAGATGTATGATAAAGATGAAATCCGCCGATCATCGCACAAATCTTTTTATCAGGATATGCCGATATGGTTTCTGTAATAATATTGTCTGCACCGCCGTGAGAACAACTGCTGCATATGACCAGCCCCTGCTCCGTATCAAGAATCAGGCTCTGCTCATGCGTAAACGAATCCGGCACATATCTTCCATTTTGACGGATATATAGATGATTCTGCTTTCCGAATGTCTCCAGTCCCTCTGTATGATGAGCAAGTAGGCTCACTCCGGGAATGATCTGGCGACCATCTTCCGCATAAACAAGTCTGTCCCTGTATTTTTGCAGAAAACCTTTGTGGATACCGATATATTTATGAAAAATCCATCGCTTTCCGTAACAGTTCTCTCCGGAACCTTCCCGAAGATAAAACGGTGCACCTGTATTCTGCTCAAAAAAAGCCCCCAACCCGTCTGCATGGTCGTAATGGGCATGGGAAAGAACACCGAATTCCACTGCTTCAAGATCGATCCCTAGCGCTCTTGCATTCCTAGCAAACTGGTCTGAGGCTCCGGTATCCAGAAGTATCTTATGCCCCTGATATTCTATATGGATGGACAGCCCCCACTCGGCAGCAAGCGAACCCTTTGTCAGATTATCGATCAATATGGTTGCTCTGAGTTCCCGATCAGATCCGAATTGTCTCTGGCTCATGAGTAAAGGCACTAATGGTTGCCGTGGCATCCTTGAAATAAAAGACCTGTGTATTCCCATCATCTGCAGCATACATCTTCTGCAAAGACGGATAGGCATCCAACATGGACTGTCTCGCCTCGATCCGGTCGTCCTCGACCAATTCTCCGGCAACCCGAAGCCACTCACCCTTCTTAAAAGCACAGATCTCCACTTTGGGATTAGCCAGAATCTGCTTTGAGACATCCTTTACTTTTCCGGTCTGGATATACAGCTTTCCTTCAAATACATGCGCCGTTCCAAAAGGACGAACTCTCGGCTGATCACCCTCCACCGTTGCTAGATAATACACTTGTGCTTCTTTTAAAAACTCTACTACTCGTTCCATACTTATCTCCTCCAGTTCATAATATCTATCACATCCGGTCCGAAAATCAGACATTCTCTGACCAGTTGTTTTTCTTTCATCTGTTTTTCGGTCATACTATCAGTTCACTGTGCCCGGACCGCCCATCGCATCTTCGTGGAACGCGCCCGGCTGTTTCTTGCGCATTCCTCCGGAGACGGACGAATGGCATCCAGGGCAATCTCACTGTACAGTCCTTCCTTCTGGAAATGCTTAAACGATTTCTTTCCCAGCCGGTCCTCCCCGGAATGGAAGGTCAGGATCGCCACTCTCCCTCCCGGGCGCAATACCTCTGGAAGCTTCTCCAGGAATTCATACAACACTTCATATTCGTTATTGACGTCAATGCGCAGCGCCTGAAACGTCCGCTGGCAAGATTTTTTCGCTGCCTCTTTCTGCTCTTTCGGTGGAAGAAACGAGAGTGCAGCTTCAATGGCTTCCCGAAGCTGCGTCGTCGTCCCGATCTTCCTGCCACGTCTCTGTCTGCTGATGATCTCCCTGGAGATCTCTACGGCATACGGCTCATCCGCGTTTTCCATGAGCATTCCCGCAAGTTCTTCCTGATCGATGTTTCTTAGACGTTCCGCTGCGCTGATCCCCTTCTGCTGGTTCATCCGAAGATCCAGCGGACCTTCCGTCTTATAGGAAAACCCCCTGTCCGGATTATCGATCTGCATGGAAGACACCCCAAGGTCCGCTAATACGAAATCAAATCCGCCGGCTTTTTCCGCCACCTGGTCCATCTGTGCGAAATTCATAAGATGCACCGTCAGAATATCTTCCCCATATCCCAGAGCCCGAAGCCGCTTTGTGGTTTTCTGGGATTCCTCCGGGTCCACATCCAGCGCATGGAGATGTCCTTTTCCTTCCAGACATCTGAGCATCTGCTCTGTATGTCCGCCGTATCCCAGCGTCGCATCCAACCCTGTCTGTCCCGGCTGAACCTGCAGGAAATCCAGGATCTCCTGTACACAGATAGAGATATGCATGCCCGCCGGAGTTCTGACCTTGCGGATGACTTTCTCGATGGTATCTGCATACTTGTCCGGCTGAAGCTCTTTATATTTCTCTTTATAATTTCTTGGATGTGTTCCTTTATAGCGGACACGGCGCTTATGCGGAGTCTCCTGATGTTCCACTTTTAACTTCCTTCCTTTTTCACTAAATCCTCAGTCTCAATTGCCAAATTCCCTTTGTATGCAATAATCGATCACTGACTCCATCTGCGGCGACACCCATTTGTCCCGATGATACAAAAGCTGCTTCCAGATCTCGATCTCAAAATCCTGTACCAGAATATAGGAAAGCTTTCCCTCCTGCACGGCCCGTTCCGTCACATAATCCGGAAGGTAGGAGATTCCCACACCCTGTTCGGTCAGTGAACAGAGAAGCCTGGTACTCCCCACCTCCAGTACCGGTGTGATCTCCAGGGACATAGCTGCCAGCTGTTCATCCATAAGTCTGCGGTAACTCATACATTTTTCCGTCAGTATAAAAGGCTCTTGTATCAGTTCCCGCCCCGACAGATGATCCCTCCGGCACAACGGATGACCGAATGCCGCCACGAAATGCATCCCCACCTGTTCCTCCCGAACGATCACATACTCCGTATCATAGATGTGGTTGTCCAGAGTCAGAATGGCATCCGCCTCATTGTGGTCGATCAGGCGAAACATTTCCTCCGTCCCGGTGGCGATGATCTTCAGCGTAATGCCCGGATACCGGCTCCTGAAATCCGCAAATCCCTCTTCCAGCAAAGAATCACACAGGGAATCCGGCACTGCCAGCCGAAAATGTCCGCTGACCTCCTTCTCCTCCTGCATCCCGTGCTCCAACTCCTGTGTCAACTTACTGATCTGGTGGGCATATCGCAGCACATCCCTGCCCCGTTCCGTCAGGGCAATGGTATGGTTGATCCGTTCAAACAGCTGAACATTCAGCTCTGTCTCCAGCTGTTTGATCTGAAAGGACACCGTGGACTGAGAATATCCCAGTGTCCTGGCCGCCCGAGTAAAGCTGTTCTTTTCCGCTACCTGAATAAATGTGAGCAGATTTTTAACATCCATTTTTTCAATCCTGTATATCATCATTATCAATTTTACAGATATCACTTTCTACTATATACTAAAAGCAGAAAAAATGCAAATGATATGGGAGGAAAAACTAATGGCTGTCTTTCAATTCGTATACTGGATTCTGTGGGGAGACCTGATCACGATTCCACTTCCGGGAGGGAGTACTCTGGGACTTTCCCTTCTGGTACTGCTTCTGATTCCATCCGGCATCTATTTTACCATTCGGACCCGGTTCCTGCTCTTCCGGCGATTCTCTGCCATGCTCAAAATCGCCATAGAGAAAAAGAATTCTACACAGAAAGACTCCATCTCCGGTCTGCAGGCGCTGATTATCTCCACTGCTACCCGGGTCGGCATGGGAAATCTGGTCGGCGTTGTCGCCGCCATCTCCGTCGGCGGCGCAGGAGCAGTTTTCTGGATGTGGGTCACCGCCCTTCTGGGCTCTTCCACAGCTTTCGTCGAAGCGACACTGGCACAGATCTATAAAGAAAAAGATCCCCTGTATGGCGGATACCGGGGTGGTCCGGCTTACTACATCCATCACTTTTTCATTAAAGAAGACAAAAGGCGAGGAAAGTCCGTCATTGCCGTCCTTTTTGCCATCTCCGGACTGATCTGCTGGTGCGGCATTAGCCAGGTCATCGGCAACTCGGTTTCATCCGCCTTTAAAAATGCGTTCCACATCCCGCCCATCTGGACTACGGCGGTCCTGGTGCTGGTCGCTGCTGTGATCGTTCTCCGGAAAAATGCCACCGTCAAGGTACTGGATATCGTCGTCCCCATCATGGCGGGCTTTTATTTCCTGCTCACAGTGATCATCATCCTTCTGAACATCGGACAGCTTCCGGCAGTCTTCACGCGTATCTTATCGGAAGCTTTTGGATTTCGTCAAGCAGTAGCAGGCGGCTTCGGAGCCGTCCTGATGAACGGTGCAAAACGGGGCCTTTTCTCCAACGAAGCCGGCAGCGGTTCTGCCCCCTGCGCGGCAGCTGCTGCTGATATCAGCCATCCTGCCAAGGAAGGGCTTCTGCAGGCCTTCGGTGTCTTCATCGATACCATTGTAATCTGCAGCTGCTCTGCCATGATCATGCTCCTGACTCCGGAATCCATGACACAGGGGCTCGAGGGCATGGATCTTCTTCAGCAGGCCATGCAGTATCATATGGGAAGCTTTGGTGTGATCTTCATTGCAGTGGTTCTCTGGCTTTTCAGCTTTTCCACTTTTATTGGCATCCTGTTCTATGCAAGATCCAATGTGGCTTATCTGTTCGGAGATAACTGGATATCGCAGACTCTCTATAAGATCCTGGCTCTCATCATGCTCTTTATCGGAGGCCTGGCTGCGTATACTTTTGTATGGGATCTGGGAGATGTGGGAATCGGATTGATGACGATCTTCAATATGATCGCGCTGATCCCGCTGTCGGGACAGGCGCTGGAATCGCTGAAAGAGTATGAACGGACATTAAAATAATATATACCCACGAACGAAACGATGTGCAGTTAATGAAATGTAACATATCGCTTTATTTCAAAAAAGGGTTGCCGGAAAGCTCGGTCCTGGCTGTATGATAAGCAGCGCTGTGTGGATTGGAGCGGACAGTGAGTCGGCTT
>CAMWMT010000221.1 GCA_947175375.1 uncultured Clostridiaceae bacterium
ATGTGGAGGTGGAGGGAAAGGTACTCTTTGCCCATCTTCTCCCGGAAGAGACCATTCAGGAATGCCTTTCTGTCTTCCATGAAAATGGAATCTATTGTCGGCTGGAGACCCTTGAAGGAATCTATACCGATCCGCAGATGGAAGCTCTTCTCAAGACAGCGAAGCCGGATAAGACAAATTCAGAGCTGATCCGTATGCAGAAGGAGCTGGAAACAGGACTTCCGATCTCGCCTTATGAGAAATACCCCAGGAAGGGCGCATATAAGATGTGCTTTACAGGCACAAATCTGGAATCCATTGAAAACACAAGAAAAGTCCTTGGGGACAAATTTCAATATGTGATCCATCCCTTTGCCCACGATTCCCACTGTCTTAATGGAGAGATCATACCAAAAGAAGTGGGAAAAGGCAAAGGAATGGAACTCGTATGCCAGTACTACCAGGCCAGCCTGCAGGATACCATTGCCTTCGGTGACAGCATGAACGATTACGACATGATAGTAACAGCCGGAGTCAGCGTCGCCATGGGAAACGCATGCGAGGAGCTGAAACGCCTGGCAGATGTGGTCTGTGAATCCGCCCAGGAAGATGGAATCTATCATGAATTTCAGAGGATGGGATTCCTGTAAGATATTTCCGGTCTATATATCTTTCATCCCTGTCATAATAGCATGGATCACGAACGGAATAAATACCGTGATCAGTGCGGCATATCCAAGATAAGCATATCCTTTCTGGACAACTGCCATCAGGCCGAACTGGGCGATGCCCCATGCGACCGCGACGAAGAAAATGGTGGTAAGGGACATACGGAGCATGTGTCCCTGCTGCCTGTCTTTTTCACTGGACATGCGGCGTTCCATCGCGTTGACACAGCGCGCCACGATACCTGCGATCATGTTTACACCGGTGGAAATCGCACCCAGGATGATGAGCAGAGAGATGACAGGAGTCAGAACTGCAGCTCCCACACCATTTTGCACCAGTACCAACATAGGAACCGTTGCCTCGGCCATCCCGGCCACATACATAACTGCCAGGAGGCCGATAATGGAAATCTCCATGGCAAAGAAATTCACGATAAACATACCGACAGCGGCTTTATTGATCTGTTTTTCATCCGTAACCGGCTCCATGTGCTGATACATGACGGATACAGACGCCAGCTGAAACAGGAAGTATAGAAATGCCTTCCACAGGGCAGGACCAAATGCACCGGTCTCGTTGGATGCGGCAACCATCTCTCCCGCTGACATGCGGGATACAGCCTCCGTGATAGCTGGAGCCTGTACAATGATATTGGGAACCAGTACCAGCAAAAGGCCGATGATGATCAGCACAGAGAGTGTGGAGGCTGCTGCACGGACCACGTTCGTGCCATACATGGCGATGAAAAAGATGAACACAGCGATCACCAGCGTACACAGCCAGTAAGGGATATTGGTTAGTGTGTTCAATGTAGAACCGCCGGTGGCAAAGGCTGCAGCGGAAGCGGTTCCGATCATGATCAGGTAGCAGACCTCAAAGAGGTTGGACATGACCGAACGCGTCGCCCCATAGAGGCTGTCAGAAAAGGAGCGGTAGTCATAAGTCTTGTGTTTGTAAGCGTAACGCATGCCATACCAGAAGAACAGGGCATATAATCCCTGGCTCAGAACAGGCAGAAACAGGCAATAGATACCGTAATTAATAAAATACTGCTTAATCTGCGCGCCGGAGGCAAATCCGCCGCCGAACTGAGTAGTAAAAGCGACAAAGACAATTCCCATGGCGAGGGACATCCTGCTTTTGTCTATCAGTAAGGATTTTTTATCATTCATTCCATTTTCCTCTTTTCTCTTATTCGTTATACTCTATGATCTTGCCTGGATTGAGGATCAGGTTCTCATCAAACGCCAGCTTGATCGCCTTGTAAAGCCGGATCATCCGGGGACCGACGAATTCTTTCAGATATTCAATACGCCCGTTTCCGATTCCATGTTCACCGGAAAGCTGTCCGCCCAGTTCTTTGGACAGGGCATAGAGCTGCCTTAAACATTCACCGGTCGCGGATTCCCATTCTTCATCGGTCATGTCATTGCCGCGGAGCATTTCGGTATGGATATTGCCGTCTCCGCAATGCCCGCAGGGTTCCACCCGAAGTCCCAGGGAACTGGCAATGCGTTTGGCGTCTTTGACATACTGGGCGATACAGGAGCGAGGGACGACCACATCGCATTCTTCCTGTGAGACAGAATCGGCTTTCATACCCTCAAGAATACCTCCACGTACTTCCCATACGGAACCAGCCCGTTCCGGAGTATTGGCGATGCAGCAGTCGATGGCGCCGTTTGCAAGGGCAGCCTCGGCGGCGGCTTCCACTGCGTTGTCCAGTTCCTGCTGGCTGGACGCATCATACATAACAATAAGGACAGCTTCTCCTTCTTTTACAGGAAACGGTTTATGAAGATTTCTTTCTACAATATCGATCAGTTCCCTTTCCAGGAATTCGATGGCGGTGGGTACAAAAGGAAGTTCCAGCACTTTGGGAACCATATCCGCACACTCTTCCAGACTGTGAAAGGGCATGACCAGCGTACAGGTGCAGTTGGGAGCAGGCAGCAGCTTCAAGGTGATCTCCGTGACAACACACAGCGTACCTTCGGAGCCAATGACCAGGTCTTTGATGTCATAGCCTGTGGTGTTTTTCACCACATTGGAAGAGAATCTTTCGATGGAGCCGTCAGGAAGCACGGCTTCGATACAGCGGACAAAGTCGCGGGTCAGTCCGTAGCGGACTGCTTTCATACCGCCGGCATTTGTGATGACATTACCTCCGATCGTGGCAGTTTTTTCTCCAGGATCAGGAGGATAGAACAGACCTTCGGCGGCAGCGGCAGCCTGTACATCTAAAAGCAGTGCGCCAGGTTGAACTGTGATGGTCTGATTCTTATGATCCACAGGCCAGATCTTATTCATCCGCATGATGGAGAGCATCACGCCTCCGTATTTACAGTTTGCGCCTCCGGCAAGTCCGCTGCCTGCGCCGCGGATCACGACGGGGATGTTATGTTCATTGCAGTAAGCCATGATTTTAGAGATTTCTTCTTTGGTTTCTGCCTCTACATACAGCTCCGGCGGAAAAATTCCGTAGTTTGGCATCTCGTCATGATAATATTCATCGGCGATCTCTGCTCCGACTGCCACCCGGTCGGGTGAGGTTACGGAGCGGATAAAATCGTAATCCGTTTCGTCCATTTTTTTATAAGGAAATGCCATGATCAGTCCTCCTTCCTGTTCTGAATCATTGTGGTAAGTCTTGGTACGATCTCATACAGGTCATCTACAATACAGTAGCTGGCTGTTCCGAAGATCTGCGCGTTCGGATCATTATTGATGGCTACGATCGTATCCGCTCCATTCATACAAGAGGTAAACTGAATCGCGCCCGATATGCCACAGGTGATAATAAGCTTTGGACGTACCGTGTGGCCAGAGAGCCCAATCTGATAGAGCTGGTCACCGATTCCGGCTTCTACCATAGGTCTTGAGAAAGCAAGTGTTGCCCCCAGAGCATCTGCCAAACGTCGACAGAGCTCCAGCCCTTCTTCGTTATGTACTCCTCTGCCAACTGCAACGATGATCTCGGCTTCTTCAATCGTCTTTTTCTTCTCGATCACAGCAGACGAGATGACTTCTATACCGGAAAGGACCATTTTCTCATTCACTTCACATAGCGTGATCTTCCCGGAAGGATTAACTACTTTTGGGGCTTTATCCATTACACGGTATCGAACGGTGGCAAACTGAGGCCTCGACATGGAGATCCGGATCTGCGCCATGATATTTCCGCCAAAAGCAGGCCGGATCTGGATCATGTCTGTATTTCCTTCAATGTCCAGAGTCGTGCAGTCCGCGGTCAGTCCGGTATGGTACCGAGTGGCAAGACGAGGTGCCATGGAACGCCCCAGAGAGGTGGCACCGATCAGGACCGAAGAAGGCTTTGTATGCGCGATGCAGTCCGCTACCGCGTCCGTATAGCAGTCTGCCTTAAAACCTTCGAACCCGGGGTGTTCATAGACAAAGACCTCGTCTACCCCATATTCCAGCAGTTTTTCCGCGTTCTTTGCTGTGCCTTCGCCGCCTACGATAACACAATTTACCTTGTAGCCTACTTTGGGCGCCATCTTCCTTGCTTCTCCAATGAGTTCGTACGCAACCGGATGAATATCGCCTCTCTCTTGTTCTACATAGATCAGGAAATGACTCCATTTTGACTTATCAACAGCCCCTGCTTTTTGCTCAAAAGAGATGGCTTTATGAGGGCAATTGCGTACACACATTCCGCACATCCGGCAGGCATCATTCACCTCGATACCATGTTGTCCCATGGAAAGTGCCTGAAACGGACATTTACTGATGCAGTTGCCGCAGAGGTCACAGCGGGCTGCGTTAAAACGAATGAAATCCATGTGGTACCTCCTTATATGATCTTTCTGGATATCAGAGTGTCGAACAACTGTCTGGTCTTTTCCTCTGCGCTGCCATTAAAATAGACCTGGCTGTCTGCTGCGGGAGGCGCAAACATCCGTGCCACGCTGGTGGGAGACCCGACCAGACCATAGCGGCTTAAGTTTTTATCCGGCAGGTCATCAAAGTTCAGTATCCGAACCGGGCGGTCACTTGTCTTCTTTTTTAATATGTAAGAGGGAAGCCGGGGAACGCACATGTCTTTATCTACTGTGATCAGACAGGGATAGTGCATTCTGGATACCTGGGTCACGGATACCAGGTCCTGGCGGACTTCAATCGCTTCCTCGTTTACGTTTACAATCTCAGATACCCAGGCACAATGGGGGATTCCCATATGTTCGGCGATTGCGGGACCGACCTGAGCCGTGTCTCCGTCGGTGGTCTGCCGGCCGCAGAGGATCAGATCAGCACCTCCAAGCACGCGGATGCCTTGAGCCAGCGTGTAGGAAGTCGCTAATACATCAGAACCGGCGAATTTCCGGTCAGACAGGATGACTGCGTCGTCAGCGCCCATGGTATAGGCGTCTTTCATCATCTCTTCCGCCTGCGTTGGCCCCATGGTAAGGACTGTGACCGTACCACCCAGTTCTTCCCGGATCTGAAGAGCGGTTTCCAGTGCGAACAGATCATAAGGATTCGTCCGCGTATTGGCGCTCAGTCTCTTCATGGCGCCTGTTTCCTGGTCAATCTCCACCTGACTGGTGGCAGGAACCTGCTTCATACAGACAATAATCTTCATAACATACTCCTTAGTTATTTGTTTTCGAGTGCTTTAGTGATTTAAAGTTTTAAAACACCATCAAATCATATCACAAAACAGAGATATATTCAAACACAAATTTTAATCTGAAGGTTTCACGCTATTGGAATAAGAA
>CAMWMT010000222.1 GCA_947175375.1 uncultured Clostridiaceae bacterium
TTCACTGTCCGATACACTCCATACGAGCGCTTATCATACAGCCGGGACTGCACTTCCCGACAACCCTTTTTGAGAAAGGAGTTATATTCAGTCATGACGAATCAGAAACTTGTATTGGCTTATATTGGAAATGGAAAGAGTGCAAATCGGTATCATATTCCGTTTGTCCTGACCAGAGGGGACAAGTTCCGGATCAAAACGATCTATAATCCCAGGATTCATCATGATGTATGGAAAGCGGTGGACGGAGTGACCTACACGGAGAATGCGGATGATGTATTTAACGATCCGGAGATTGACCTTGTCGTTGTCAGTACCCGCCATGATATGCATTACCCCTATGTAAAACGAGCATTAGAGAGCGGAAAGCACTGCCTGTGTGAAAAACCGTTTATGGAGACACTGGATGAAGCAAAAGAACTTTTCGCTCTGGCAGAGGAAAAAGGATTGTATTGCTCCCCATACCAGAACCGCCGCTATGACAGTGATTTTCTGACCATGCAGAAGGTGCTGAAAAGCGGAAAGCTGGGGGAACTCCTGGAAGTGGAGATGCATTATGACTACTATCGTCCGGAGGTGCCGGAAGGGATAGATCATTTCAGCGCGCCGTTTTCTTTCCTGTATGGGCACGGATGCCATACGTTGGACCAGGTCATCAGCTATTTTGGCAGGCCGGACCACATCCATTATGATGTGCGTCAGCTTCTCGGCGAAGGCCGTATGAACGATTACTTTGACCTGGACCTGTACTATGGAACACTGAAGGTATCCGTGAAGTCCAGCTATTTCCGTGTAAAAAGCCGTCCTCGGTTTGCAGTATACGGGAAAAAAGGTATGTTTGTCAAAGAGACGGAAGACCGTCAGGAAGAATTCTTGAAGATGTTCGTCATGCCGGGAACGCCGGGCTTTGGAAAAGACCAGCCGCAGCATTATGGTACACTGACCTATTATGACGAAGACGGAAATTATCACGAAGAGAAGGTGCCGTCCCTGGATGGAGATTATGCGAGGGTATATGATGATATCTATGAGTGCATCGTGAATGGAAAGGAGCAGGTGATCAAACACTGGGAGACACTTTTGCAGATGGAGATTCTGGAAAAAGGAGTCAGCGGCCTGAAGTGACGAAAATTTGATCTTTTAAGTAGAATATGGAATCAGAAAATCGCTGTTATATGAAGTAGCTGCTTCATGTAACAGCGATTTTTGTCGTGGGGTGACCGAGGCGTTTACGCCAAGCACTTGTTATTCTGCACAAAAACGATAGATCCATTTTGTGTAAAATGCTGAATATCGCAATAAGTATTGACAGCAATCCGGCATTGTGATATATAGTACATATAACATCCTACAAAGGATGAATGAGAACAAAAACAAAAAGGAAGGAGAAATGCTTTTATGAAGCAGAGGATGACAGGGTTGATCCTTGCACTGGTACTGGCATCGGGGCTGTTGTCGGGATGTGGTTCCGGGACAGAACAGGCATCCACAGGAGCAGATGACAGTTATCAGGAGATCGAACTGGTGATGGCGGTCAATGGAACGGATATCCAGATCGACACCAAAGTGGCGAAGAAATTTGCCGAGCTGGTGGCAGAAGAGTCCGGCGGCAGAGTCACGGTTGCAGTATTTCCCAATGATCAGCTTGCAGGGGGGAACTCCACAAAGGGGATCGAGATGATCGCAGTAGGAGGCGTGGACCTGGCAGCATATGCCACATCGGTTATGTCGGTGCTGGATGGCCAGATGTCCATCGCAACGATCCCATGGAGCTTTGACAACTATATGGAAGCCAGAACCGTTATTGACGAGACCGGGGGCGACTACTATGCGAAGGTTCTGGAAGAGAAAGGGATCACGTATCTCGGGTCTTTTCACAACGGATTCCGCCAGATCAGCAACAGCAGGCGCGAAGTGCGTACACCGGAGGATGTGCAGGGCCTGAAGATCCGGGTGCCGGGCAGCGAGGTATACATGGATTTCTTTCGGGAACTGAAGGCGGATCCCATCTCCATGAGCTGGAGCGAGGTGTTCACTGCCATCCAGCAGGGAGCCATCGACGGACAGGAAAACGGCGTGAGCATTACGGATTCTGCAAAGATGTACGAGATACAGGACTACATGACGCTGTGGAATTACACCTATGAAAATGATCTGTTTGTGGCAAATACGCAGATCTGGAACAGCCTGGAACCGAAGACACAGGAGCTTCTGCAGAAAAAAGCGAAAGAGGCCTGTGACTGGGGACGGGACCAGGTAGAGGAAGAAGAAGCCGCTATCGTACAGAAGTTCCGGGATGGAGGTATGACGGTAACGGAGCTGACGCCGGAGGAACTGGAGGCATTCAAGGCTGCCGTACAACCAGTCCGAGAGAAATTCATGGCAAAATACGAAGAAGAAGCATGTGCGGCTTTCCAGATCGAATAGCAGAGCATGCAGAAAGGGGTAATACATGCGGATATTAGACAGAATTGAGGAGATTGTGGCGGCTGTCTGCCTGTCGGTCATGACGATCCTGGCATTTGCCAATGTGGTGGCAAGATATGTGTTCAGCGCTTCCTTCTCCTTTTCAGAAGAGATTACAACGTACCTGTTTGTGCTTTTAAGCCTTCTGGGAACGGCTATAGCAGCCAGGAGAAGAGCACATCTGGGACTGACCATCCTGACAGATGTGGTAAACCCGAAGGTCCGGAGGATCCTACATATCATTGGCTATCTGTTTGCGGTAGCATTTACAGGAGCGATTTTTTACTATGGTATCCTGATGGTCTTAAGCCAGAGACAGCTGGGACAGGTGACAGCGAACATGCAGTGGCCGGAATGGATCTTTGGTTCCTTTGTACCCATTGGGGCATTGTTTGCCACCATCCGTTTTGCACAGGCACTGATTGAAGAGATTCGGGGAACCGGTGAGAAGGAGGGAGAGAACTGATGGTTGCAGCAGTATTATTTATCGTATTTGCGGTCCTGTTACTGATCGGCGCGCCGATCGCCGTCTGCCTGGGGGCTTCCAGCGTACTGGCCATGATTGTACAGGGGGCAGGGCGGCCGCTGGATACCATTATGAGCAGCCTGCCAAGGCTGGTATCCTCTTCCACAAGTAAATTCGTGCTTCTGGCAATCCCGTTTTTCATACTTGCGGGAAATATTATGGAGAAGGCAGGGATCTCCGGGAAGCTGATCCGGCTTGCAGAGGTCTGTGTAGGACATTTAAAAGGCGGGCTTGCCATCGTGTGCGTCATTGTATCCTGTTTCTTCGCAGCGATCTCCGGCTCCGGTCCGGCGACTGTGGCGGCGCTGGGGCTCATCATGATCCCGGCCATGATTAAGGCAGGATATAAGCCGGCTTTTGCAGCAGCGCTTATGGGAGCTTCCGGTGCGATCGGAGTGGTCATCCCGCCATCCATTACCTTTGTCGTATATGGTTCCATTGCGGATGCATCTATTGGGACGCTGTTTCTGGCAGGTATCCTTCCAGGACTTCTGATGGGGCTGGGACTGATGGTCACAGCGCTTCTGGTGGGCAGCAAAAGTAAGCTGGAGACACTTCCTAAAGCATCCGGTAAGGAACGCTGGGAGGCTTTTAAGGATGCTTTCTGGGGACTGATGATGCCGGTTATCATCCTGGGCGGAATCTACGGGGGAATCTTTACGCCGACGGAAGCGGCGGCAGTATCCGTGATCTACGGGCTGTTTGTGGGAATCTTCGTCTATAAGCAGATCCGGTTTCAGGAACTGTATACACTGCTTCTGGACTCCGTATCCACCACGGCGACGGTCATGTTCATCACGGCGGCAGCCAGCCTCTTTGCCTACGTATTGACCCGCGCAAGGCTGGATGTAGCGATCAGCACGGCGCTGCAGCAGGTGACCGGAGGAAGTACGATCATCTTCTTTATCATTGTCAACATTATACTCCTGATCGCCGGATGCTTCCTGGATTCTACATCAGCGCTGTATATCTTCACTCCGCTGTTCGTTCCGGTGGCAAATGCTCTGGGCATCGACCTGGTGCATCTGGGCGTAGTCATGATCGTAAATCTGGCTATCGGGCTTTTCACGCCGCCGGTAGGCGTCAACCTGTATGTGGCCTGTGGAGTGGCGGATGTGAACCTGAAGGATATCTCAAAAGCGGTGGTGCCGCTGCTGGTCGCATCCATTATCGTATTATTGATTGTTACCTATGTGCCTGCTGTATCGCTGGCATTTGTATAGAAACCTGATAACAGCAGAAGCAAAGCTTAAATAAGGAGTTTGAAAATGAAAGAGACAAGTGTAAAAGATTTACAGAAACAGTGTATTGAACTGAAGAAAAAAGTCATCACCATGATCTACAAGGCACAGTCCGGTCATCCGGGCGGCTCCCTGTCAGCGGCTGATTTTGTGACCGCGCTCTATTTCCGGGAGATGAACGTGGACCCGAAGAATCCGAAATGGGAAGACAGGGACCGTTTCGTCCTGTCCAAAGGCCATGTGTGCCCGATCCAGTATGCGGCACTGGCTACCAGAGGATATTTTGACGAGGCAGTACTGGATACTCTGCGTCAGGAAGGTTCCATCCTTCAGGGACATCCAGATATGAAGAAATGCCCGGGTATCGATATTTCCACCGGTTCTCTCGGACAGGGGTTCGCCTGCGGTGTCGGCATGGGCATCGTGGCAAAAGCCGACAAAAAGGACTACCGGGTATTCGTTGTACTGGGTGACGGCGAATGCCAGGAGGGCGAGATCTGGGAGGCAGCCCAGACAGCCAATAAATACCAGTTGGATAATCTGGTGGTATTCGTAGATAACAACAACCTGCAGCTGGACGGAACGACGGATGAGGTTATGCCAAATATCAATCTGGGGAAGAAATTTGAGGCATTCGGTTTTGAGACGTTCGATGTGGACGGACACAATATGGAAGAGATCCTGGCAGTGCTGGATAAGGCGAGAGTCTCCAAAAACGGAAAACCGAAATGCATCTTTGCACATACTGTTAAAGGCAACGGAGTGTCCTTTATGGAGAACCAGTGCGGCTGGCATGGAGTGGCTCCAAATGACGAGCAGTATGCGCAGGCAATGAAGGAATTGGATGAGCAGCTTCTGGCACTGGCGTAAGTCTGGCCTGTAACGTATGAAATAGCGGAAGGCATCAACAGCGCAAAGAAACATAAAAATTGAATCATAACAGGAGAGTATAAGATGAGCGAAGTAAAAAAAGCAACCAGAGACGGATTTGGGGAAGAGATTGTAGAGCTTGGAAAAAGAGACAATAAAATCTATGTAGTGGATGTGGATATCGGAAAATCCTGCAAGACCGGACAGTTCCGCGCAGAGCTTCCGGAACAGTATTTCAACGTAGGAATCGCAGAGCAGAATGCGGCAGGCGTGGCAG
>CAMWMT010000223.1 GCA_947175375.1 uncultured Clostridiaceae bacterium
CCCTGGATCCGAAGGATCACAGTACGGATTATGAGGCGGATATTATTTATCAGGTGGCACAGAACCTGGTGATCTATAATGCGGAGTACACGGATGTCATTCCGCTGCTGGCTACGGAATGGTCGATCAGTGAAGATGGAAAGGACTATACTTTTAAGCTGAGAGATGATGTTTACTTCCAGCCAGGCCAGTTCCAGGATGGACGTCAGATGGTTGCGGATGATGTAAAATATTCTCTGGAACGTATTTATAATGAGTGTGCTGCTGACCGGATCTGCCGTGATTTCTTTGAGTCGGTAGAGGTTGTGAATGATTTTGAAGTGATCATTCATCTGAAGGATTCCTGCGGGCCATTCCTGGAGACATTATGTGATATCGGCAACGGAATTCTTCCCAAAGAAGAAGTAGAAGGCTGGGGAGATGAGTTTGGATATCATCTGGTAGGCACCGGCCCGTTTATCCTGGAAGAGATGGTCGCAGATGAGAAAGTAACACTGAAAAAGAACCCGAACTATTGGGGTGATGAACCGAACCTGGACGGCATTGAGGTGATAACCGCTTCTGATAACAGCCAGATCGTGAATGCTCTGGTATCAGACGAAGCACATATCGGAATGTACCTGCAGGGTGAGTCCATTCAGAGGGCGAAGGATGCGGAACTTCTGGTACAGGCGCCTGCTACCAGCGTAACAATGATCCGTTTTAATATGCAGAACGGCCCTACTGCTGATCCGAAGGTTCGTGAAGCCATTATCAAGGCAGTGGATATTGACGGTATGGTAAGCGGAATCTATCAGTACGGAGAAGCAACCAGGATCTACCAGCCATTAACCTTTATGTCCTGGGGCTATCAGGATAAGTATGATTCCCTGGTTCCGGAATATGATCCGGAAGCAGCCAAAGCGCTTTTGGCAGAGGCAGGATATCCGGATGGCTTTACGATGACGATGTATATCGGTTCCAGCACTAACCGGGAGAAGATGGCACAGCTGTTCCAGTACTACCTGGGCGAAGTTGGAATCACCGTAGAGATCAAATCCAGCGCTATGGCTGACTGGATGTCTGCGGTAACCGGAAGCTATAAAGACAGTGTAGTGAACAGCTACGGAATCACCTTTAACGGAACCATTGACCCGTATGCTTATGAAGAGAAGTTCTTTATCTCCAATAATATTGACTCTGTCAATAATGCAGGTGGATATGTAGACGATGAGGTTGACGAATGGCTGCACGCTGCCTACCAGGAGACTGACCGTGAAAAGAGAACCGAATATTACGGTCAGGTTATGGAAAAGGTAATGAATGACTATGTAGGTATTTTCTATGCATGTGAATCCAGAAACTGGGGTGTTTCTCCAAAGGTTCATGATACAGTTGTCCGTGCGGACAGCAGGCTTCTGATCTGTACGCCTTTCAACAATATCTGGATCGAGCAGTGATTTTAAAGCGGCGGTGGCGTACCCTTTGCCATACGCCGCTTTTTATTCCACAAATGAATGATAAAGGTGGTGGTAAAGCAATGTTGAAAATAATCATAAGGCGATGCATCCAGATGGTCCCGACTTTGCTGGTAGTGGTGACTTTGACCTTTTTCCTTACCAGAATGCTGCCCGGGGATCCTGCCCTTGCCATTCTGGGGCCGGAGGCGGAGGCGGACGAGATCGAGCTTCTGCGTCAGGAGATGGGGCTGGACAGAAGCCTTCCGGAGCAGTACGTTTCTTACATAGCGGATGTATGCAAGGGGGATTTTGGAACGTCCTACAGCTATCATCAGCCCGTATTGTCCCTGATCATCAGCAGGATTCCAAATACGCTGCTTCTTACTTTGACAGCCCTTATTTTTTCCCTGATCCTGGGGGTGGGGGCAGGAGTACTGGCAGCGACCAGGCAGAATACGGTGATTGATTATCTGATCAGCGTGATTGCCTTGTTGGGCGTGTCCATGCCGGTGTTCTGGTTGGGCCTGATGCTGATTCTCCAGTTTTCCGTGGAAATGAACCTGTTGCCGGTCATGGGGATGGGAAGCATGGAAAAGGGATTATGGGATGTGATCTCCCACATGATCCTGCCGGGCTTTGTTCTGGCGGTTATTCCCATGGGAACCTTTGCCAGGACTACCCGCTCCAGCATGATCGATGTGCTGGGAAGTGATTCTATCCGCTGCCTGAGGGCCAGAGGGATCAGAGAGTCCAGGGTGATCTGGATCCATGGCTTAAAGAATGCGCTTCCTCCCATCGTTACAGTGTTCGGGCTTCAGCTGGCGGGAACCTTTGCAGGAGCAATCGTAACAGAGGGGATTTTCTCCTGGCCGGGTATGGGAACAGTTATCAATACGGCGATCAATAACCGTGATTATTCCTTGATCCAGGGGGCTGTGCTTTTTATTGCCATTTCCTTTGTTTTCTGTAATATGCTGGTGGATGTCTGTTATATGCTTCTGAATCCCAAGGTGGATTTTGAAAATGGAGGGCACTGATATGGGAATGGGAAAAAACAAAAACACAGCCTTCAGTGATGCGCTTGGGAAAGACGCCAACATAGAGATGCTGAAGAGAGAGCGGAGAGCAAACAATGCATGGAATAAGCTGAGACGGAATAAGATTGCGATGATCGGGCTGTTTGTGATCCTGCTCATGGCGCTTATGGCGGTATTTGCTCCTGTTCTGGCTCCTTATTTGCCGAATGAGATCAATCCAGGACAGGCTTATCTTCCCTTTGGGTCACCGGGACATCTCTTTGGAACGGATGACCTGGGAAGGGATCTTCTGTCGAGGATCATCTACGGTGGGAGGATCTCGTTGATCGTGGCCGTAGGAGCTACCTTTGTGGGAGCAGCTCTGGGGATTCTTCTGGGTCTGACGGCCGGGTATTTCGGAGGATGGATCGATTCCCTGATCATGAGGATCATGGACGGAATGTTTTCGTTCCCGTTTATCCTGCTGGCGATGATCCTGATCACCGTGATTGGCAACGGCGTCCTGAATGTAACATTTGCGATCGGAATTGCCAATGTGCCCAGCTTTGCCCGGGTAGTCCGGGGGCAGGTCCACATTGTTAAGCGGGAGGAATACTGCAATGCGGGAAAGGTGATCGGTGTTTCCAATGTCAGGCAGTTGTTTCTCCATATTCTTCCCAATACCATGTCCCAGATCATCGTATATGCTACCCTGCGGGTGGCGGATGCCATCATATCCGAGGCGTTCTTAAGTTTCCTTGGCCTGGGAATCGCCCTGCCTACGGCATCCTGGGGAAGCATCCTGAAGACCGGCCGTGAGTGCCTGACTACGGCGCCTCACGTGGCCACGATCGGCGGTATCTTTATCCTGATCACGGTTTTGGGCTTTAATCTGTTGGGCGACGGGATCCGTGATATCATGGATCCGAAGATGAAGCAGTAGGAGGTGGACGCGGATATGAGTGAAGTATTGTTAAAGGTGGAAAATCTGAAAACCTATTTTTACCAGGCCAGCGGAGTCTCCAAGGCTGTGGATGGAGTGAGTTTTTCTCTAAACGAGGGAGAAACCATGGGGATCGTAGGAGAATCCGGATCCGGAAAAAGCGTAACATCCTCGTCTATTATGAGGCTGCTTCCGGCCAGGACGGGAAGGATCGTGGACGGAACGATCCTGTTTCAGGATACGGACATCCGTGCCCTGAATAAAAAGGAGATCTTAAGTTTCAGGGGAAATGACTTTGCCATGATCTTCCAGAATCCCATGACTTCCCTGGATCCAGTGTTCAAGGTGGGCAGGCAGATGACGGAGATGATCCTGGCCCACAGAAAAATATCGAAAAAGGAGGCCTGGGATATTGCGGTAGACGCGCTCAGGCAGGTAGGGATCCCGGAACCGGAAAAGAGGATGAATGCTTATCCTCATGAGCTGTCAGGGGGAATGTGCCAGAGGGTGATCATTGCCATGGCCGTCTGCAGCAATCCCAGGCTGATCATCGCGGATGAGCCTACCACTGCTCTGGATGTAACGGTTCAGGCTCAGGTTCTGGAGCTTTTGCGGGAACTCCAGAGGAAAAACGGCACTTCCATTCTTCTGATCACCCATAACCTGGGCGTTGTATGGGAAATGTGTGATACCGTTATGGTGATGTATGCAGGGAAGACAGTAGAGTATGCGGCCTGCAGGGACCTCTATGCCAATCCGCTTCATCCTTATACCTGGGGGCTTCTGGATTCCATGCCAAAGCTCAGCAGTGATTCAAAAAAGGAGCTGGCGGCGATTCCCGGGGTTCCCCCGGATCTGCGGCTGACAGGAACCTGTTGTAATTTTTATAATCGATGTCCCTACTGTACGGAACAGTGCAAAACATCGGTGCCACCTTTGCGGGAACTGGAGCCGGGACATTTTGTAGCGTGCCACAGACAGTCCGACGCAGAAAGGCTGGAACGGGGAGGTGCTTCGGATGGAAAATAAGAAAGTGATCCTTAAGGTTCAGGATGTGTCAAAGGATTTTGAGATAAAGAGCAAGGAGATATTTGGAAAGAGCCAGGTGCTCCATGCCCTTACAAATGTGAATTTAGAAGTATACCAGGGGGAGACGCTGGGCATTATCGGTGAGTCGGGATGCGGAAAGTCCACTCTCGGAAGATGTATGGTACGGCTTCATAAACCTACCCGAGGAACTATTTTCTGCGATGGTCAGGATATTTTCAATCTTAAGGGAGAAGCAAAGCAGGAGTTGTGTAAGGATATCCAGATGATCTTCCAGGATCCTTACTCCTCCCTGGATCCCAGAAAGACAGCGGCATATTCCGTGATGGAGCCACTTCGGGTCCACCGGATCTTAAAAGACAGGGATGCCATGGACCGGCGGGTTCTGGAGTTGATGCAGGAAGTGGGTCTTGATATTCAGCATCTCCAGCGTTATCCTCACGAATTTTCCGGAGGACAGCGTCAGCGGATCAATATTGCCCGGGCGATTGCCCTGAATCCCAAAGTGATCGTCTGTGACGAACCGGTTTCTGCCCTGGATGTGTCCATCCAGGCGCAGGTGATCAATCTGTTTAAGCGGCTTCAGAGAGAACACGGCCTGACTTATGTATTCATTTCCCATGACCTTGGAATTATCAAGTATATCAGTGACCGGATTGCCATAATGTATCTGGGACGGGTGGTGGAACTGTGTTCGGCGGGAGCCATTTACAAGAATCCGCTCCATCCCTACACGAAGGCACTGCTTTCGGCCATTCCGCCGGAAAGTCCATTTGATAAAAAGGAGAGGATCGTATTGCACGGAGATATCCCAAGCCCGATCGGCGACCAGGTGGGATGCCCGCTGGCAGGACGCTGCCCATCCTGTATGGAGCGGTGCAGAAGTGAAGCACCTGTGTTAAAAGACTGTGGGGACGGACATCTGGCTGC
>CAMWMT010000224.1 GCA_947175375.1 uncultured Clostridiaceae bacterium
TTCAGGAATTTCATCATTCCGGTCGTGCGCTTGACATGCCGGCCTTCCGGATAGCAGTTCCCGCATTCCAGTCCGAGCACATAATCCCGGACTCCCATCATCTTCCATTCTACAAAGCCGTCCAACTCTCCAGCATCAAAATGAATAGAAAGCCCAAGCCCCAGCTTCGGCTGCCGGATGGACGCGTATCCTTCTCTACCGGAAAATTTATGATAATAACACCGTTCCTGGTACCCGGCAGTGGGCTTCTCCATATGCATCCAGTTCGCAATATCTTCTGCCGCATGAGCATCCCGCGGCTGTACCTCGACAGACGGTATGGTTATGATGCTGTCCTCATCTAGCAAAGGATATCCCATGTTCATATGATAGAGAATCTCCAGCGGTTCCGTGCGGTCCCCTGTGTTCTCAATGACATCGTGTATTTCAAAGACATTTTCCAGAACAGAAACCCGCACTTCGCGCTTCATCCGCAGCTTACGCCCAAAGATCACTTCATCCTTCACTACGGTATGTACCACAAGCATTTCGTCTTCTTCTGTCCAATATGCCTGTTCACAGGGTAAATTTGCTATAGACCCGTGAAGAGGCAGTTCTTCGCCCTCATCCTGACATGGGCTTCCCACCGCCTGCAGCCCACAGGTCGTCAAAAATCCGGCGGTAAAGGAATTCAGCCAGTTCGTGCCGATATTGTCATAATATGCCGGAGCTACATAACCGCAGGGAGACAGATAGCTCAGATTGATTCCCCGGAAACGCAGCCTTGTAATATCGCCTGCCCGGTCAGGAGAGACTGTCAGTTCCAGGCCTCTCCCATTAGTGATCTCATACAGGCGCATTCCGTCGCCTTTCCCGCCCACCAGACGGTGTTCTTCTATTCCGTACAATTGTGAATCATGTCCGATATATGGATTCATAACGATACCTCCTTGTCTGTCAGCACAGCTATCCTGACCTGCTGCCCGACTGCTGTACTTTTTCTGATGTCTGTTGTTAGTCCCAGTCACACAAGCGGACGCACTGCATCATACACTCTGCGGTAACGCTCGTACACCTGCATATATTTCTCATGCATGTCCTGACGGGGTACATAGGTGACAGTCTCCTCCACCATATATTTCGCCGCCTCGTTCAGGTCCCGGAATGCCCCGATGGCAACTCCTGTCAGCATAGCGCTTCCCACGGTTCCCGCATCCACGGTCTTCAGCGCTGTAATCGGAAGGTTCAGTACATCTGCTTTCATCTGCATCCATACAGCAGAACGGGCACCACCGCCTGTGGCATTCAGCTTTTCAAAATGGATGCCGGACCCGGACAGCGTCTGATAATTCAGGTACATCTCGTACACTACGCCTTCCATACAGCCACGATAGATCTCCGCCGCCGTGGATTCCGTCGTAAGCCCAAGGATCGCACCTCTGGAACCAGTATCCATATATGGAGTTGCCGCTCCTGCAAAATGCGGCAGCACCAAAAGCTCTCCCGGCCTGTCACCATGCGCTTCCAGGTAAGACCGCTCCAACAGCTCGTTGACAGACAGCCCCTGTTTCCCTGCCTGCTCCTGCTCACCATTGGCAAGCTGTTCCACACACCACTGGATCAGTGCGCCGCCGGTGTAGGAAAAGGCATATGCCACATAAGTTCCTGGAAACACATACGGTACAACAGAAAAATACCCTTCATACATCCGGTCTATATCCGGCATCTCATCATAGATCGGTGTCAGACATTCCACAGTCCCGGCACCGTCCACTGCCACGCTTCCATCAAATGCTCCCGCGCCGACAGCAGCCGCCACCTGGTCGTGGCTGATGGAGACAATCTGCGTCCCGAGAGGCAGCCCTGTCTTCTCTGCCGCCTCCGGCAGAATGGTCCCTGCCGAACTTCCGGTGGGAACACATACGGAGAACAGCTTCCGGTCGATTCCCGCCGCCGCCAGCACCTCACTGCTCCAGTCCAGCGCATGAATGTCAAAAGCCATGGTCCGGGAAGCCAGAGAGTAGTCAATCTGCGCTTTCCCGGTCAGATGAAAGACCACATAATCCTCCATCAGAAACACATGCTCAGCCGCATGGTAAATCTCCGGTTCCTGTTTTTTCATCCACATCAGCTTGCAGATACTGTACATCTCATGAGGGCGAAGGCCTGTGATCCGGGCAATGTCTCTGGCTCCCAGATGCTCGATCAGCTCCTGGCATTCCTGACTCCCCCTGGGATCCGTGTAGAGCATGGCAGGATGCAGCGGCGTTCCCTCTCCGTCTGTCAACACAAAGGTCTCACCAAAACTGGTAACGCCCAGCCCGGCGATATCCGGAAAGGCTGCCGCCATCTCTCCAATGACCGCATACACCCCTTCCATCATTACCGAAATGTCAATCTCATGACTCCCTACTGCCCGGCGCACCGGATAATCACGGTATGCTTTTCCAAGATAATTCCCCTGCTCATCAAATACAGTGCATTTGCAGCCGGTAGTTCCGATATCCAGTCCTGCAATCTTCATGCTGATACCTCCTGTATATGTTCCGTATCTTTCCGCTGTCCTTAACGATCAATGTCTACCCACTCATATCCAAGATAAGTGGTAAACGCCTCTTTCAAAATCTCCTTCATATGACCCGCTCCTACGGAAGTGTGATGTTTGAAACCACCTCTGGCAAGCCGGATCATCTTCTCCTGCATATCCGGTATCTCGCATACACCGCCGCAGCCGAAGAATGCCTCTTCAATGGGATCATCTGTAAATTCCGCCTCGCTGGCATAGACGATGATCTTTCCATCCTTCGTCTGGCAGTTGGAGAGCGTTACCTTCCCCGGCCGGATCCGTCCCTCATTGGTCCCACATCCGGAGCCTGGATCCGTCTTGTCAAACATCTTGTGACTCGTAACCCGGCCCTGATCCGTCATAAGGCTCTTGGGCACTGGTCCACAGTGGAACAGGATCACCTTGTTCTCATCCTCGCCATAATTGTTGTTCCAGTCCAGCACGGTGGTCGGCGTCTCGCTGGCAAGGGCCATGGCGCGCATGGTGATGGCTGAACACATGTCGATCTCGCAGGATGCAGCGATACCACGGTCATTCAGTTCCGATAAAAGCACGCACGGACATACCCGAAGAATCTCCTCCATCTCATTCCAGCAGCGCAGCGCGATAGCATCCAGATGATAGTCCCGGATGTACTCGTCAATGACCACGGAGATCTTCGCCAACGTCCGCTTCTTGTCCTCTGGTACACCGGAAAAATCAGAATAAGCTTCCAGATCCGCAACCTTCTTTACTACCGCTTCTTCATCGTCTGCTTTCTTCCCTACCTTGAACACCAGTTCGGACAGGTCGAAGGATTCCACATTGATCCCGTATTTCTGCATGGTAATCTCGTCAAAGCGGACCGTCTTGAATGCCGTCGTTCTGGCTCCGATACAACCGATATTGCAGCGTTTCATCCCGTTGACCACACGGCAAATAGCAGCAAAATCCTTAAGATTCTGTGCAAATGCCTCCGACAGGGGATGCACCACATGGGGTTTCATCACCGTGAATGGTACCTGATACTGTGTAAATACATCCGTTACGGAAAATTTTCCGCAGAAAGCATCCCTTCTGTGAGCAAAATCCATCTTCCCGATCTCGTCCGGGTATGCCTGCATGAAGATCGGCACGCCTGCATCCTGCAGGGCGGTGATGGCACCGTTTTCGTCCGCAAAGATCGGCATGGAGAAGATCACACCATCATATGCTCCTTCATGCTCCTTCAGCCATTTCGCATACAGCAGTCCTTCGTCTCTCGTCTCGATCCCGCCAAACCGGGTAAGCTCTGCATCCATGGCGATATAGTCATAACCTGCATCCGTCACCGCCTTGATCATATCCTCTCTGGCTCCATAAATTAGTTCTCCCGGCATAAACCCCCGGTTACAGAACGCCAGTGCAAAAGTCATCTTCTTTCCCATTGTAAAATCTCCCTTCTTTCATTTCCATACAAATGACATTCAGTTCCTGCAGCCTCAAAACCTTGTTCCATGTGCTGTTTCATAAATTTTCAGGCAGTTTTCAAACACCAGATACATATTAACAGCCGTCAGCACAACGCAAACTGACGCATGGCTTCTTTTACATTTTCTTTCATCGCTTTCGCGGCAGCCATGGACAGAGAGGAGAAGAAGAGAGGCTCCCCTTCTTTTAAGCTGTTCAGATATTCGGATGCTCCTTTTCCGCCGGCTTTATCCATATAAGTAAAGTAATTCACCTTCCGCACGCCTGCTTCAATAGCTTTCCGATAATCCTCTTTACTCACTCCGGAGCCTCCATGCATCACCACCGGGATGTTTCCGGTAAGCCTGCGTACGTTCCTGACTACATCAAAATCAAGTTTCGGTTCTGTAAGGTAAATACCGTGTGTAGTACCAAAGGAACAGGCAAGGGCATCAATTCCCGAGGCTTCCACGAAAACTGCCGCAAGCTCCGGATCCGTATAGATCTTTGTCTCGTCTTCTGCTCCTGTATTGTCTCCCGCTCCAGACTCTCTTCTGCCCATGGAACCAAGCTCTGCTTCCACAGAGGCTCCTTTTTCTGCAGCCATCTCCACTGCCTTCTTCGTATTCGCCAGATTTTCCTCATAGGGCAGGACCGACCCGTCGTACATGATCGAAGTAAAGCCCAGATCCAGCGCCTGCTGAAGATACTCCAGCGTCTCGCCGTGATCCAAATGGACGCAGACCGGAACCTCCGCTTTTTTAGCTTCCTCCACCATAATCGGTCCAATAACGGAAAGCGGAATCCAGGGCTCATGACACTGAGCAAAATCGATGATAACCGGAAGCTTCAGTTCCTCTGCAGCCTCGATCACCGCCCGCAAGCTCTCCAGATTCGGCGTATTGAACGCGCCGACAGCAATCTTCCTTTCTTCGGCAATCTCCATGATCTTATTCAATGTTACCAGCATATAAATACCCACCTTTCTTTTCATACATTGTATTGAACTGATTCTATTTTACCTTCACATAGAGAAAATTTATATAGAGGTTTGTTCATTTTACTTTGAATTTGTCCGCCGATATGGTAAAATTTAAAAGAAATCGAAGGAGAACACACCCTATGATATCCAGTTTTGACCTGGCCAAGCTGAAGCTTTTACTGAAGGATTTTCACAATATGACCCGAATCCGCATCACCGTCTTTGATGATGCTTTCCATGAGCTTGCCGCTTATCCGGAGCAGCGCGCGCCCTTCTGCCGGATCATCCGTTCCGATCCGGAGGCAGCCAACCAATGCCGCCGCTGCGATGCGCAGGCATGTGAGACTGCCGCAAGGCGTAGGACGCCCCATACCTACCGCTGCCACGCCGGACTGACTGAGAGCATTACTC
>CAMWMT010000225.1 GCA_947175375.1 uncultured Clostridiaceae bacterium
GATGGTGGAGGCAGGCCTGACTCCCATGCAGGCCCTTGACGCGGCCACAAGAGGAGGAGCAGAGCTTCTGGAGCTTTCAGAGTTTGGAAGTCTGGAGGCCGGGAAATCCGCGAGCTTTGTGTGTCTGTCAGGAAATCCTCTTGAGGATATTACCTGTGTGCAGAATGTCAAAGCATTGTATATGGACGGCAGGAAGATGAATATTTCATAAGGCGACAGGAGGATGGCATGGTTCAGTTTAGAGAGATTCCGTTTTGCAGGATTGACATGGAGCGTTTTCGAAAGCATTTTGAAGAAGAGCTTGACCGTTTTCTGTGCGCGGAAAGCTTTGAAGAAGCCTATGACGCGCTGCTTGATCTGGATACGCTGATGGTGAAATACCAGACTATGGAGACAGTCTGTGAGATCCGCAATACGATGGACGTCACCGATGTATTTTATAAAGAGGAGGCCAGGCACTTTGACCAGATTCGTCCGGAATACGAGGCGCTGGAAAACCGTCTGCAGGGCGCGCTTTTGAAAACCCCTTATCAGGAGCAGATCGCACATTATACCGGTAAGGAATTCTTTGACCGGGCAAGGAAGAAAGAACAATGCTTCTCGCCGGATATCCTGGAAGAAAAACGGCTGGAAAATAAATTGTCTGCAAGATATTCAGAGCTTACCGCAACGCTTACCGGTGAGACCGAAGAAGGGGAGGTTCCGTTATCCAGTCTGAATGTACAGATGGAGAGCGCAGACCGAAAGACCCGTGCCCGGTATCACAGGATATGGGAGCATGCATGGGCAGGCGCGGCGCAGGAGCTGGACGAGATCTATGACAGTCTGGTGAAGGTAAGGACCCGTATGGCGAAAAAGCTGGGGTTTCAAAGTTATACACAGCTGGGATATCTGAGCATGTGCCGTACAAGTTATGGAAGAGAGCAGGTGGCAGCTTTCCGGGAAGAGGTGAAAAAACAGCTTGTTCCGGTGGTAAACCAGTTGTCAAAGGAGCAGAAAAAACAGCTTGGTGTGGAGCAGCTGTATCACTACGATGAAAACTTTCATTTTCCGGATGAACAGTTTCAACTTCCGGAAGATATCATAGAAGCTTTCCGGCATATCTTCGGGAACATGTCAAAGGAGACGGCAGTTTATTTTGATGAGCTGGCAGCAGGAGAATATTACGATCTGAAAGTACGTCCCGGGAAGATTAACGGCGCTTACTCCAATCTGGTGGGGCGGTATCACATGCCGTTTATCTTTGAGACTTATGACAGGACTCCGAAGGCATTCAGTACCTTTGCCCATGAAGCCGGTCACGGATTTCATTCTTATCTTAAAAGAAGCGAACCCTTTGGGTTCACAGAAAAGTGCAGTGAGGACCTGGCAGAGATTCATTCCATGAGCATGGAGTTTCTGATCTGGCCATATCTGGATACCGCAATGCCGGAAGATCAGATTGGCAGATACAAATATCAGCAGCTAAAAAGCGCGCTGGCATTTATCGCTTATGGATGTGCAGTGGATGAGTTTCAGGAAACTGTTTATGACAATCCGAATCTGACACCAAAAGGAAGGCTGGAAGTGTGGAAGAAGCTCGAACATGAATATCTTCCTTTTAGAAACTACGAAAATCAGAGTTTTCTAAGCGAAGGACGTTTCTGGCAGAAGCAGACTCATATCTATAAATGGCCGTTTTACTATATAGATTATGTGCTTGCCCAGGTATGTGCGCTGCAGGTGCATGTTCGAAGTGAAGCGGATCAGAAGGAGGGCTTTGCATGCTACATGGAAATCCTTCGTTCCAGCGGAAAATATGGATTTGCAGAGACACTTCAGCGGGCAGGCCTGAAGTCTCCTTTTGAAGCGGATGCAATCCGGACACTGGTCCAAAAGGTAATTTCCGAGCTTGACACGCTGAAGGTCTGAAGGAGGTGCGGGATTGAGACATGTGATTTACATTAAAAACGGAACAATAGCTACAATGGGACCGGAAGGAATCATTCCAAACGGCGGAGTTCTGATAGAAGACGGTAAGATTACGACAGTGGGAGAGATCGGTGATCTTCCGGAAGGATGCGAGACAGTAGATGTATGCGGAGGTTTTATCATGCCGGGCTTCATCGATGCCCATTCCCATATCGGGATCTTTGAATCGGGTATCGGGGAGGCTGGCGTGGATGGAAATGAGGCCAATGACCCAATCACTCCCCAGATGCGGGCGCTGGATGGAATCTATCCGCTGGATCCGGAATTTGAGAGAGCATATCAGGCAGGAGTGACCTGTGTGGCAACGGGACCTGGAAGTGGTAATCCTATCGGCGGACAGTTTCTGGCTATGAAGACGAAGGGGCGCACCATGGAGGATATGGTGGTAAAAGAGCCGCTGGCCATGAAGATGGCATTCGGGGAGAATCCGAAAAATGCCCATGGTCAGAATCGAACCCCATCCACACGCATGGGAGTGGCGGCAGTGATTCGAGAGACACTCTACCAGGCAAAGGAGTATGCGGAAAGGAAAGAAAGGGCGGGGAACGATCCTGATAAACAGCCAGCGTTCGACATGAAGCTTGAGGCGCTCGTACCTGTGGTGAAGGGAGAGCTTCTGGTAAAAGCTCACGCTCACAGAGCAGACGATATCATGACAGCCATCCGCATTGCAGAGGAATTTGGTCTGCACATGACGATCGAACACGCGACGGAAGGTCATTTGATCGCAGAGAAACTGGCAGAAAAGCAATACGGTGTCATTCTTGGTCCGTATACCGGATTCCCTCACAAAAATGAAGTGCGCAGACAAGATGAGAGTGCTGCCGGTATTCTGGAGCGGGCGGGAGTCAAGACGGCAGTTATGACAGACCTGCCGGGGATGCATGAGGAGAACCTGATCGTATGCGCAGGGATCTGCCATCGCAAGGGAATGTCAGAAGAAGGGGCTCTGAAAGCAGTTACCATTCATGCGGCGGAGCTTCTGGGACTGTCGGAAAGAATCGGGTCGCTGGAACCCGGGAAAGACGCGGATGTAGCTGTATTTAATAAAAACCCTGTCACCTGTCTGGATGCAAAATGCATTCTGACAGTCATAAATGGAGACATCGTATACAGGAAGCAATAGTGGCGGGAAGTATAAACAGATGATGATTAAATTTCAGGAGGTAAATATTTATGAAACACATTAAAATCGCAGCAGGACTTGCACATGTTAGCTATGCCAGAATCGCAGATCGGGTACTGGAGGCCATTGACGGAGGCGTAGATTATATCCATTCAGACGCAGCGGATATGTATGATCTGAAAAATATGCAGCTGATGGGCGGTCCCCAGATCATTGCCGGACTTCGGGAAGTGACAGATCTACCGATGGAATGCCACATCTATACAATTGAATGTGACCGTTTGTTCGTAGAGAAGCTGGCGGCAGCAGGTTGTAACATGCTGATCGTTCCGGCGGAGCACTTTATCGGTGCGCCTCTGGCTTATCTGATTAATTATTGCCGTGAATTCGGAATGAAGATTGGTTTGACCATCGGATGTTATACGCCGCTGTGCTTCGTAGATGAGTCCATCAATGATATCGATCGCCTCCATATCGTCACCCACGGAGTAGATGATACGGATGGACAGGATAACTGGGGCTGGAGAAAATCTTCCCTGGATCTGTTACGGAGAGCACGGAAGTTGATTGATGAAAAGAACCCGCGCTGCGAGCTTGCTATCGACGGAGGGCTCCGCTATGACAATATGGATCCGCTGGTTGCGTGCAATCCGGATGTGATCGTTCTTTCCTCGGCTGTATTCAAGGATCCCGACGGAATCAGCAGCGGAGTTAAGAAATGCAGAAAAGCCATTGACGCGGCTGCAGAGAAATATAATTTGGAGTAGTCAGGTACAATATGGATTTTATGAATGGCGGTCGTAACGACCGCCATTTTTGTGAGATATTTGCAGTTACCATGCATGAAGCGAATATTCTCCTGCTTTAGAGCCGGAAACAGAGGGAAGACAGCTAGATACTATACAAAACCTGTTGATAATTTCTGGTATGACAAATATAATGACATTATAAGAACACACAGAACAGCTGTGTTTAATAGATATTGAAACTTATGCTGTAAAAAGAGACCGCAAAAGAAAGCAGGTAAGGATAATGAGGCGCAGTGACAGAGAGATCAAGAATATGGACGAGATCATCAGAATCATGGAGCAATGTGATGTGTGCAGGCTGGCATTTCATGACGAAGACTATCCATACATAATTCCTCTAAATTTTGGATTCAGTCATGAGGATGGGAGGGTGACTCTATATTTTCATGGGGCAGGAAAGGGGAAAAAACACGACTTGATCAGAAAGGATGATCGCGTGAGCTTTGAGATGGACTGCGCCCATCGTCTGGTGACAGGCTCGGAAGCATGCAGTTATTCCATGGAGTATGCGAGTGTGATCGGCAGGGGAAGGATCAGAATCGTCCCGGAAGAGGAGAAATATCAGGCATTAGGTATCCTGATGAAGCATTATTGTGAGGAAGAACTTCCTTTTAGTAATACAATGATTTCAAAAACGACGATTATGAAGCTCGTGGTGGAAGAGATGACGGGGAAAGCGCATTTGAAACAGGATAAAGCGAATTAGAAAAGGGGGATACACAGATGGCAGATTATGATTACCGGACACGCAAAGCGATTGCGGACCGACTGAACAGGGAGTTAAAGGAGAGAATCGGGAAGTTATCAGGAAAGGATCGGATACTGGCGCAGAAAATTTCGGACAGTCAGTGGGGGAGTCTGGAGAAGGAGCTTGGCGGAGATCTGGAGAAGATTGGCAGGAAGCCGTCCTCCTGGTTCTGCCCTGGAGGGCTTCGTCTGAATGCGCATCCGCACCAGGCGATGCTGGACGTGTTTGTGCCGAAGCACTACCAGCAGTCCTACCTTTATATTATTGACAAGCTGAACCAGTTTCCCTTTACCAGCGGCTGGAACCGCAGATGTGTGCGGACGGCGGATTATACACCACAAGTCCGGAAAGTATTCCACCTCCTGGCGGCTTATGAGCGACTGTTTTTCTGCGGCGGGAAGTTGGAGAACTACATCCTTCGCCGGATGGATGAAGAGAGCCGGGACTATGTCCAGAATGGATACAGCTTTCATAACTTTTTTAGCTATCTCTATGCGGCGGAGATCGACAGGGGAAATCAGGCGGTTATCCGTGCGCTCAAGGAGCTGATCCTAAGTGAGAACAATACCTCCTATCTGGATCGGGAAATGATTCTGGGGATCCTGCGGTCGGACAGCAAAGAATTGCAGGAGCTTCTTGGAAAGCTTCTGGTGGCAGCCAGGCTTCAGGAG
>CAMWMT010000226.1 GCA_947175375.1 uncultured Clostridiaceae bacterium
ATACTGGTCTGCGCAGACCGTCAGATCAGAAGTTCCCTCCGGTACGACCTTTACATCCTGGCAGGACGGGCCTTTGCCGTCTTCCAGATTAGCGCCTTCCACCTGATAAGCGGAGGTACTTGCGCCCCAGAGAAAATCTTTTGGAAATGGTTTCAAAGTTTTGTGCAACATTTTGGTTCACTCCTTCTAAATGAATATTGGCTGTGTCAATTTTACCACAAAATATCCATGCAGGACAAGTGGTGAGTGGTATAATTTTACAGTAATTATTCCAGATGCTGCCTGTTATGTCAGGACTTCCTACGTTACGCTATATCAGGTGCCCGCAGCAAACGGAACGATGACAGGCATAAGAGTGAACAGTAATTCCTACAAAGTGTACAATCACATGTCGCAAAAAATATGTTATGATATACAAGATATAAAACTCAAAGGAGGATGAGAGATGTTCAGGGATGAATTTACAGGAGTATGTAATACGGCGAAAGCGAAATTAAATCTTTTGAACAGTAATCCGGCTGGCTATGTGGTTGCGTCTATAGTGGCAGGATTTTTCATTGCGTTTGGAGGCTTTGTCATGCTTACAGTCGGGGGAAACCTGGGAACGACAGGTGCAGGCAAGCTTTTGATGGCAGCATCATTTGCGGCGGCCCTGAGTCTGGTCGTTATGGCAGGCGCAGAACTGTTTACTGGTAATAATTTTGTGATGGCGTCCGGAGCCTTTGCGGGAGAAGTGAAATGGGCAGATGCAGTGAAGCTGTGGATAGTCTGTTACATAGGTAATCTGGCTGGTTCTCTACTGGCGGCGGTGATGTTTCATCTTACAGGACTTGCGAGTGGAGCGGTTGGTGAGACGATTGCGACCGTGGCAGCTGCGAAGATGGGCGGTACTGCGCTGAATCTGTTTGTTAAAGCGATCTTCTGTAATATCCTGGTATGCCTTGCTGTATGGTGCGGTGCCAAGATGAAGACAGAATCCGGCAAACTGATCATGATCTTCTGGTGTATTTATGTATTTGTGGTCTGTGGCTTTGAGCATAGTGTTGCAAATATGACGATCATGGCATCCGGCCTTCTGGACCCGAACGGGGTAGCCGGTTTGTCCATCGGCGGTTACATATACAATCTGGTGATTGTGACCATCGGTAACATGATTGGTGGAATCCTGCTTGTAGCATGGCCGTATTATATGATACAGAAAAAAACGGGAAAATAATTCGGAAAGTTCCAATATTAAATATCCCATATAGATGAAAGAAAAGAGCAGAACCTCTGCTCTTTTCTTGTGTTATGGGATGCAATGTGGTAAAATGGATGGCGCCAAAGCGGAAAAAGTACAGATATATGGACGATCAATACCAGAAAGGATGAAAAAATATGGCACAGTTGTGGGGAGGACGGTTTACAAAGGAGACTGACCAGCTTGTATATCGTTTTAACGCGTCGATTACCTTCGACCGGAGATTTTATAAACAGGATATGGAAGGCAGCATGGCGCATGTGCGGATGCTGGCAAAGCAGGGGATACTGACAGAAAAAGAACGGG
Organism: uncultured Clostridiaceae bacterium; assembly: GCA_947175375.1. Lineage (GTDB taxonomy): Bacteria > Bacillota > Clostridia > Lachnospirales > Lachnospiraceae > Hominiventricola. The sequence goes on from CAMWMT010000226.1 coordinate 1,547, forward strand.
ATCAGATACTGGAAGGCATTCAGGGAATCCTGGCAGATGTAGAATCCGGAAAGCTTGAGATCACAGAACAGTATGAAGATATTCACAGCTTCGTAGAAGCAAATCTGACAGACCGGATCGGGGATGCAGGTAAAAAACTTCATACAGGAAGAAGCCGTAATGATCAGGTGGCGCTGGACATGCGGCTTTATACACGGAATGAAGTGCTGGAGACGGAAGAGCTTTTGAAAAAGCTTTTGAAGGTGCTGCTTCGGATCATGGAGGAACATACGGAGACGATCATGCCGGGCTTTACCCATCTGCAGAAGGCGCAGCCTGTTACGCTGGCGCATCATATGGGCGCTTATTTTGAAATGTTTCAAAGAGACCGTTCAAGACTTCAGGATATATATAAAAGGATGAATTACTGTCCGCTTGGCGCGGGAGCGCTGGCAGGGACGACTTATCCATTGGACCGGGAGTATACGGCGGAGCTTCTGGGCTTTTATGGTCCGATGCTCAACAGCATGGATGCAGTTTCTGACCGGGATTACCTGATCGAGTATCTGTCAGCCATGTCAACAATCATGATGCATTTAAGTCGCTTCTGTGAGGAGATCATCATCTGGAACAGCAATGAATACCGTTTCGTGGAGATCGATGATGCGTACAGCACTGGAAGTTCTATTATGCCTCAGAAGAAAAATCCGGATATTGCAGAGTTGGTGCGCGGCAAGACCGGAAGAGTGTATGGGGCGCTTATGTCGCTTCTGACTACTCTGAAGGGAATTCCTCTGGCGTATAATAAAGATATGCAGGAGGATAAGGAACAGGTATTTGATGCGATCGATACGGTGAAAGGCTGTATTGCCTTGTTCACGGGAATGCTGGATACGATCCGGTTCAATAAAGAGCGTATGAACGACAGTGCAAGGCATGGATTTACTAATGCCACGGATGCCGCGGACTATCTGGTGAATCACGGAGTTCCTTTCCGGGATGCACATGGTATCGTGGGGCGTCTGGTCCTGCATTGCATCGAGCATCAGAAGGCGCTGGATGACATGTCGCTGGAAGAATACAAGGCAATCAGCCCAGTGTTTGAAGAGGATATTTATAAGGCGATCTCCATGGAAACCTGTGTGAATAAGAGACTGACGATCGGGGCGCCAGGGAAAGAGGCGATGGAGAAAGTGATCAGGATCTACAGGAAATATCTTCAGGAATAGAAGAATAGTTGTCTGCGCTGATCCCGATGCCTGCTATGGGTATCGCATGAAATTCAGGGTTGCATTTTACAATAATATCGTGTATTATTTACAGAAAAGACAAATGTCCGCGTAGTGCGGACAAATGGACTAGTGTATTGTCCCGTTCATTTTCAGTTAAATGACGCAGGATAAATTTTCATTCTGCAAGGCGGCTGAACGAGGCGATGCGGTGGCATCGTTGAGTGAAGCCAACGTGGCAGATGGAACTTTAGACAAGTCATTTGACGAAATATGAATGGGACAGTACACTGGGGATGTGCAGTAAGAGGAGGAATATGAGAAAATGAGTGAAAAATTAAGAGTTGGTATCCTTGGTGGTACGGGGATGGTAGGACAGAGATTTGTCTCATTGTTAGAAAATCATCCGTGGTTTGAAGTGGTGACGATCGCAGCGAGTGCGCGTTCTGCAGGAAAGACTTATGAAGAAGCAGTGGGCAGACGCTGGAAGATGACGACACCTATGCCGGAAGCGGTGAAAAAGATCGTTGTGATGAATGTGAATGAGGTGGAGAAGGTTGCTGCCAGCGTGGATTTTGTGTTCAGTGCGGTAGACATGTCCAAAGAAGAGATCAAGGCGATTGAAGAAGAATATGCGAAGACAGAGACACCGGTAGTATCGAATAACAGTGCGCATCGCTGGACACCGGATGTTCCGATGGTCATTCCGGAGATCAATCCGGAGCATTTTGCGGTGATCGAATCCCAGAAGAAACGTCTTGGGACAACCAGAGGATTCATTGCGGTGAAACCGAACTGCTCAATCCAGAGTTATGCGCCGGTGCTGAACGCGTGGAAAGAGTTCGAACCCTATGAAGTGGTGGCGACGACCTATCAGGCGATTTCAGGAGCAGGCAAGACCTTTAAAGACTGGCCGGAGATGGTAGAGAATGTGATCCCTTACATCGGAGGTGAGGAGGAAAAGTCGGAACAGGAGCCTCTCCGTGTTCTGGGGCATGTGGAAGATGGTGTGGTCGTGAAGGCACAGGAGCCGAAGATCACCTGTCAGTGTATCCGTGTTCCTGTATTGAACGGACATACAGCGGCTGTGTTTGTGAAGTTCCGGAAACAACCAACGAAGGAAGAGCTGATCGATCGTATTGTAAACTACAGCGGTTTTCCGCAGGAAGTAGGGCTTCCAAGTGCTCCGAAGCAGTTCATCCGTTATATGGAAGAGGATAACCGGCCTCAGGTGCAGTTGGATGTGGATTACGAAAACGGCATGGGTATCTCGATTGGACGACTTCGTGAGGACAGCATCTATGACTGGAAATTTGTCGGGCTTTCTCATAATACGATCCGCGGCGCGGCAGGCGGTGCTGTGCTGTGCGCAGAGACTCTGAAAGCGAAAGGATACATAACAAAGAAATAAAGAAATAACGTAAATTCTGTTTTGAGGCAGAATGCTGTCGGGGGTGTTGCGAAATGCTCTTTGTCCGTGTATTCAGCGCTCGTATGGAATGGACAGAAAACAAGCTTTATCTGTCCGCTCCATTCCGTACGGCGTTGCTGAGCACATGGACAGGATTATATTTTGCAACACCCCCAAAATATTTAAAATCTGTACTTGACATCCGTATGTAAATGAGGTAGGATAATAGCAGGAAATCGAACAAGAGTTCGTGTTGTGAAATTCGTGAGATATGAAGGAGAAAAGTATGGGAAGAGAAGATAAAGGTTCGGCAAGGGAAGATAAGTTAAAAGCACTGGACGCGGCGCTCAGCCAGATTGAAAAGCAGTATGGGAAAGGTTCCGTCATGAAGCTCGGGGATACCAGCCATATGCAGGTGGAGACGATTCCTACCGGATCTTTGAGTCTGGACATTGCTCTTGGTGCAGGCGGGGTTCCGAAGGGACGTGTGGTGGAGATCTACGGACCTGAGTCCAGCGGTAAGACGACGGTTGCGTTACATATGGTGGCGGAAGTGCAGAAGAGAGGCGGGATCGCAGGCTTTATTGACGCGGAGCATGCACTGGACCCGGTTTATGCGAAGCATATTGGTGTCGATATTGACAACCTGTATATTTCCCAGCCGGATAACGGCGAGCAGGCTTTGGAGATTACAGAGACGATGGTCCGCTCTGGAGCAGTAGATATTGTGATCGTGGACTCTGTGGCGGCGCTGGTTCCGAAGGCGGAGATCGACGGTGACATGGGGGATTCCCATGTGGGACTTCACGCAAGACTGATGTCTCAGGCTCTTCGTAAGCTGACAGCAGTCATCAGCAAGACCAACTGCGTGGTGATCTTTATTAATCAGCTTCGTGAGAAGGTGGGTGTCATGTTCGGCAATCCGGAGACTACGACTGGCGGCCGGGCGCTGAAGTTCTATGCATCTGTGCGTCTGGATGTGCGCCGGATTGAGGCGCTGAAGCAGGGCGGTGAGGTGATCGGCAACCGCACTCGTGTGAAGGTGGTGAAGAACAAGATTGCCCCGCCGTTCCGTGAAGCAGAGTTTGACATTATGTTTGGACAGGGCATCTCTACGGTGGGCGATATTCTGG
>CAMWMT010000227.1 GCA_947175375.1 uncultured Clostridiaceae bacterium
CACATAGACTGCAAGCGCATCTTCAAAACTGGTAATGATCAGTCCTGTCACAGTCGCCGATACCATCAGGATCAAAAGCCACGGAATCCTCTTCTTCCACAGCTCCGGCACAGACATCTTGCTGTACGGACGGTCAGACGGCATGATCGCTGCCATCAGTTCCATATCCTCTGTGGTCTCCTGCTTCAATACATCCAGTACATCGTCCACGGTGATGATCCCCACCAGATGCTGTTCTGCGTCCACTACCGGCAGTACCATCAGGTCATACTTGTCAAACATCCGTGCAACTGCTTCCTGGTCCTCCTTCACTTCCACCGATACGGCGTGCTCATCCATGATCGTCTCTACCGCAACATCTGCTTCAGACACGATCAGGCTGCGGATCGATACCGCACCGACCAGGCAGCTGCTCTTATCTGTAATATAACATTCATTGATCGTCTCTTTCTCAAGTCCGGTCCTGCGAATGGTCTTAATCGCGTCATCCACCGTCATACCCGGCCGCAGACGCACAAACTCCGGCGTCATGATGCTCCCTGCCGTATCCTCTGGATATTTCAGTAGTTCATTGATCATCCTGCGCATATCCGGATCTGCCTGCTTCAGTATCCGCTTCACCACATTGGCAGGCATATCATCTACCAGGTCCGCTGCATCATCCGCACACAGCTCATTGACTACCACACGCAGCTCCCGGTCAGAAAATGCTTCAATCAGTGTCTCCTGCTGCTCCGGGTCCATTTCGGAAAATGTCTCTGCAGCCAGGCTCTGAGGCAAAAGGCGGAACAAGAGTGACAGAATCTGTTCAGGAACTGCACCAAATATCTCTGCAATGTCTGCCGGCTTCATGGTCAGCAAAATATCTTTGATGGAATTATACTTTTTGTTCTCTACCAGCGTCATCAGCGTGCCGCTCAGTACATAATTTTCTTTCATCTCCTGTTCCTCCTTTCTCTTTCATCGAACATAATCCCTTATCCTCTGTATGCAAAAAAGGATCATGTTGCAAAGAATCCAAACCGTACCTGCACACAAAAAACCGTGCCAAAGTCTGAACTTCGACACGGACAAAATATCCTTTTCTGTGCAACCGTTCAAGCTTTAGCATCGCAGGGCGGTGAAATTGCATTAGATGATACCTTGGTTTCGATATCGCCTGTTCAAACCAACGCATGATGTCTCCATCATTTTGCGGCAGCACCCATATCCCTGTGGTAGCCTTACCTACCGGATCGTATGTGTTTTTTTCTATAATTAAAGTATACTTCTCATAGAGATAAATGTCAATCACAATTCATCCGCTTTCCGACCAGAATGTATACTCATGAACGAAACGAGAAACACGGTCCTGGTGGTATGATAAGCAGCGCTGTGTGGATTGGAGCGGACACGGAGTCGGTTTTGTCCGTCTCAAGCGGACGCCTAAGTCCGATTGAGGCGGACAAAGCCGATTCTGTGTCCGATACACTCCATACAAGCGCTTATCATACCACCAGGACCGCGTTTCCCGACAACCCCACGAATCAAAAACCCTCTGCGAAGACAGAGTTTTCTGTCCACGCAGAGGGTCTGTTATCATTTAACCCGCTTCAGCAAAGATTACTCTGCACCATAAAGCGTTTTCAGCTTGTTCAGGTAAGTATATCTTGCCTTTGCTTCGCTTTCGTTCTTTTCGAACAGCTTCGCAGCTCTCTCCGGATTTGCACGTTTCAGAGCGTTGTAACGTACTTCTCCATCAAGGAATGCCTGATAATCTCCAGTCGGCTCCTTGGAATCCAGAGCGAATGCATCCTTGCCTTCTGCAGCAAGTGCCGGATTGTAACGGAAGCAGTGCCAGTAACCAGCCTCAACAGCCAGCTGCTCCTCGGTCTGAGCCTTGCTCATGCCCTTCTTGATACCGTGGTTGATACACGGAGCGTAAGCGATAATCAGGGACGGTCCCGGATATGCCTCTGCCTCTGCGATCGCCTTCACGCACTGATTGAAGTCAGCACCCATGGAGATCTGTGCCACATATACATAACCATAGCTCATAGCGATGGATGCTAGGTCTTTCTTCTTCACTTCCTTACCGCCTGCAGCGAACTGAGCGATCGCGCCAGTCGGGGTTGCCTTAGAAGACTGTCCACCAGTGTTGGAATAAACTTCGGTATCGAATACCATGATGTTGATATCCTTGCCGGAAGCAAGTACATGGTCTACACCACCAAATCCGATATCATATGCCCATCCGTCACCGCCGAAGATCCACTGGGACTTCTTAGCGAGGAAATCTTTGTCTTTCAGGACTGCCTTGCATTCGTCGCAGCCGCATGTCTCACATGCTGCTACCAGCTTATCTGTAGCTGTTCCGTTGGTTGCTCCGCAAGCGTAAGTATCCAGCCACTCCTGTGCAGCTGCCTTCACATCATCGCCGCAGCATCCACAGGTAAGCAGTGCTTCCACTTTAGCCTTCAGGCCGCCGCGAATCGCATTCTGTGCCAGCAGCATACCATAGCCAAACTCAGCCGCATCCTCAAACAGGGAATTGGACCATGCAGGACCCTGACCCTTCTGGTTCACGGTGTATGGTGTGGACGGTGAGGAGTTACCCCAGATGGAGGAACATCCGGTTGCATTTGCAATATACATTCTGTCACCAAACAGCTGGGTGATCAGTTTTGCGTAAGGTGTCTCGCCACAGCCTGCGCATGCGCCTGAGAACTCAAGCAGCGGAGTCTTGAACTGAGATCCCTTTACGGTTGTTTCTTTGAATTTTGCGATAACATCTGCTTTCTCCGGAAGAGTTACTGCATAATCGAATGCTGCCTGGCAGCCTGCATTGGCTTCCATATTTGCCATCTCGATTGCTTTCGCACCCTTCTTGCCCGGGCAAACGTTGACACAGGAACCGCATCCGGTACAGTCATAAGCAGATACTACGATCGCAAACTTCTTATCTGCCATACCGGTCATAGCCAGTGTCTGCATTCCTTCCGGAGCTGCTGCAACTTCTTCCTCTGTCATAGCTACCGGACGAATAACCGCATGCGGGCAGACATAGGAACAACGGTTACACTGGATACAATTCTCCGGATTCCATACCGGGATGTTCACTGCGATGCCGCGCTTCTCATATGCGGAAGTACCGGACGGGGTCGTACCGTCTACATAATCCTTGAATGCGGATACCGGCAGGGAGTTGCCTTCCTGAGCAGAAACCTTAGCCTGAATGTTGTTGACGAAGTCAACTGCATCTTTTCTGCCACCCTCTGCGTGGGTCATAGCCAGACCTTCGTCTGCTGCATCTTTCCAGCTCTCCGGAACCTGGATCTCAACGACTTCTTTTGCACCTGCATCAATCGCTGCCCAGTTCTTCTGAACAACATCGTCACCCTTACGTCCGTAGGTTGCCTTTGCAGCAGCCTTCATAAGGTCGATTGCCTGCTCCTCCGGAATGATTCCGGTCAGTTTAAAGAATGCGGACTGAAGAATTGTATTGATACGGGTCGGTCCCATGCCAGTCTGGATACCGATCTTCACACCGTCGATCACATAGAACTTGATATTGTGGTTCGCAATGAATGCCTTCACCTGTCCCGGAAGATGGCTCTCAAGCTCTTCCATGTTCCACGGGCAGTTCAGAAGGAAAGTACCGCCGTCCACTAGCTCCTGTACCATGTTGTATTTATTTACATAAGAAGGATTATGGCATGCAACAAAGTCTGCTTTGTGGATCAGGTAGGTAGACTTGATCGGCTTCTTACCAAAGCGCAGATGGGACATAGTCACACCGCCAGACTTCTTGGAGTCATAATCAAAGTATGCCTGTGCATACATATCTGTATTGTCACCGATGATCTTGATGGAGTTCTTGTTTGCACCTACGGTACCGTCTGCGCCCAGACCCCAGAACTTACAGTTGGTAGTTCCTTCCGGAGTGGTAACCAGAGGAGCACCAGTCTCAAGAGACAGATTCGTCACATCATCCACAATACCGATGGTGAATTTCTGCTTCGTTGTGTTGTCATAAACTGCAACGATCTGTGCCGGAGTCGTATCTTTGGAACCAAGTCCATAACGTCCGGTGAAGATCGGGGTATCATTGAACTTCGTACCCTTCAGAGCTGCAACTACATCCAGGTAAAGCGGCTCGCCAAGTGCGCCCGGCTCTTTGGTCCTGTCAAGAACTGTAATCTGTTTAACGGAATCCGGAATCGCTTCGATCAGTGCCTCTGCGCTGAACGGACGATACAGACGTACTTTTACAACACCGACCTTACGTCCTGCTGCCAGCAGATAATCGATGGTCTCTTCGATGGTATCACATGCAGAACCCATAGCAACGATCACGTGCTCTGCATCTTCTGCACCATAGTAGTTGAACAGTTTATAATTGGTTCCAATCTTCGCATTGACCTTGTCCATGTACTCCTGAACGATCGCCGGCATCGCATCATAGTACGGGTTGCATGCCTCACGAGCCTGGAAGAAGATATCCGGGTTCTGAGCGGAACCTCTCTGGCATGGATGATTCGGGTTCAGCGCATCTTTTCTGTATGCGTCGATTGCATCCATGTCGACCATATCCTTCAGATCCTCATAATCCCACTGTTCGATCTTCTGAATCTCATGAGAGGTACGGAATCCATCAAAGAAATTGATGAACGGAAGGCGTCCCTTGATGGCTGCACAGTGTGCCACCGGAGTCAGGTCCATAACTTCCTGTACGCTGGATTCACAGAGCATCGCTGCGCCGGTCTGACGGCATGCATACACATCAGAGTGATCGCCGAAGATGGACAGTGCGTGGCTTGCCAGTGCACGTGCGGATACGTTGAAGACACCCGGAAGTCTCTCACCTGCTACTTTGTACAGGTTCGGGATCATCAGTAAGAGACCCTGAGAAGCAGTGAAGGTAGTCGTAAGAGCGCCCGCTGCCAGAGAACCGTGTACAGCACCTGCTGCACCTGCCTCAGACTGCATCTCTGTTACCTGCACGGTCTGTCCGAAGATGTTCGTCCTTCCCTGGGTTGCCCACTCATCTGTTGCTTCTGCCATGACAGATGATGGTGTGATCGGATAGATCGCCGCAACGTCTGAATATGCGTAAGACGCATGAGCCGCTGCATGGTTTCCATCCATGGTTTTCATTTTTCTGGCCATTTTGTTATTCCTCCTCGCTTAATATCAATAAGACCTTTAAATGTTCTTATCATTCAGATTCATTCTATCACACATTAAGCAGATTGTCCATTTTGGATTTCAAAATTTATGGGAATTTTTACAGTTTTCATT
>CAMWMT010000228.1 GCA_947175375.1 uncultured Clostridiaceae bacterium
AATGATCAGCTTTCCCTAATAATTAGGAAAGGAGACTCAGGATGCTCTGCGGTACAGAGTTCGCCTGTGCCAGCATGGACTGAGATGCCTGCAGAAGAATGTTATTCTTCGTGAAGGAAGTAATCTCATCTGCCATGTCAGTATCGCGGATACGGCTCTCAGCATCTGTGATGTTCTCAGATGTAACCTTCAGGTTGTTAACCGTATGCTCGATTCTGTTCTGAGCAGCACCGAGGGAAGCACGGTAAGAAGAAACCTTATCAATTGCAGACTTAATCGTCTCAATCGCCGCATTAGCAGATGTCTGACTCGATACTTTGATAGAAGCTACGCCGATACCGCTGGCTTTCATATTACCACCGGATACACCAATCGTCTCAGACTTACTCGGACCAATCTGGAACGTCATCTGATCTGTACTGGACAGAGAACTAATACCATTGAAATTGGTAGCAGTTGCAATACGGTCAATTTCCTCAATCAAACGGCTAACCTCTAACTGCAGATTGCTTCTTGCAACAGTGTTGTATGTGCCGTTCGCAGACTGAGTAGCCAGAGTCGTCAGACGCTGAAGCATGGAGTGTGTCTCGGTAAGAGCACCTTCATTTGTCTTAATAAGACCGATTGCATCGTTTGCATTGTTTACAGCCTGATTCAGACCATTGATCTGAGATCTCATGCTCTCGGAAATTGCAAGACCTGCTGCGTCATCGCCTGCACGATTGATTTTGTAACCAGAAGACAGTTTCTCAAGGTTCTTGCTCAGGTTGCTGTTGTTCGTTCCTAAATTTCTGTAAGAATTGATAGCTGCTATGTTGTGTTGAATAATCATAAAATTTTCCTCCTGTTATTTATGATCGTTGTGACTGAGAACTTCCCTGTCCTCAGTTTCTTCCCGAGAAGGGCCCTGCCTCGGAAAGTTCTGTAAAGTTTATATATTCATTTACCTTACATTCTTATTTATCGCCTGTTTTCTCTTAATCTTAAGCAGTTTTCTAAAATTTTCTCAGTTTTTTACTGCCTCTTACTGGAGAAGACTAAGAATCTGACCTACAATGGAATTCGCCTGTGCGTTCATCGAATTCGCTGACTGCAACAGAATATTCTCCTTTGTATACTGCGTAAATTCCCACGCCATATCTGTATCCCTGATCTGGCTCTCCGCTGCAGTCATGTTCTCGGTCTCAACGCTCAGATTCGCGTACGCATGCTCCATCCGGTTACTGACTGCTCCGAACGCTGCCCGCACATCTGCTACTGCTTCAATTGCCTTATTGATCATGTCTACGGAATCATTCGCTCCTGACTGAGTCTTAAAATCCGTATCCTGAAGCAACAGTTGCTTACTTCCCATATGATAGAGCTCTACCGCCAGGGTCTCTGCCCTTGTAGGACCAATCTGGAGATCGAGACCCCCTGAATATACCGGAATATCACTTGTATCTGCAGGAATATCGCCATAATCAAACAAAGGAATATCATCAAAATTCGTAGCCGACGCGATCCGGTCGATCTCGGCCAGAAGCTGTTCACGCTCAAAATCCAGATTCTGACGCGCTGCTGTATTATAAGTACCGTTTGCCGACTGATTCGCCAGAGTCTGCATTCTCTGCAGCATAGCATGTACTTCTGCCAAGGCGCCATCTCCGGTATTCGCCAGAGCAATCCCATCATTGCAGTTCTGCAATGCCTTCTCCAGACCTTTAATCTGATTTCTCATGCCCTCAGACAGAGCAAGCCCTGCCGCGTCATCACCTGCACGATTAATTTTATAACCGGAAGACAACTTTTCCAGACTCTTCTTCAGCTTACCCTGTACGATTCCTTTATTCCTGGTAGCGTTGAGGCCAGGGATATTATGCTGTATGATCATACCCATCAACCACCTTTCACCTGTGTCTCTATTTGTTATATCGGCAAAAGCGGAAAACAGATAATAGAATTTTTCAAAAATTAAGCCGCTAAAATCTAAATAATCATCAGCAACAGCCCTGCAAGACCGTTAATTTTATTTTCATCCAGTCGATTCATCAATTGCATTTTAAAGTACTTATTATGTTCCATTTTCCTGCTGATATTGGATATGATATAGATATACTGATTTCTGTCCAGAGTGCCTTGGTTCACACAGACCACCAACGCCATCATCTGCGCAAGGCAGAAGCAGGCTGCTATATACATAAAGTTCTCCCTCGCCTTCTCATACTCAGGAATACTCAAAAGATCCGAAAAGATATGGCACACCCAATACCGGATATGGAAATCTCCATATCCGCACTGGATGTTTTTTAAATTCTGTATGTCTTTTAAGTATTGTTCCAGATCATTCGAGGCAAAATATGTATTCATCTCCCGAATCATTTCCATAAAACGCTCTGAACAGTTATTTGTATCCAAAAGGAACCGTATTTCCTGAAGGAAACGATAGCGGCTGTTTTCATCTACAATCCCATGCAGCCTCATTTCCATCATATTCAGTTTGCTGTCCTGAAAGCACCAGGCAACAGCCTCTTTTATCTCTTCCGGGTCTGTCCGCCCATCCTTATATCGTTCTATGGCTTTTTCCAGAATATCGAATGCCAGAGCTGCACGTGTATGCAGGGAAAGTTTCACAGGATTCTGGAATACATCTACCATAGCAATACGGACAACAGATTCATATAAATATAGCTGTTCATATGGATACGACTCTTTAGGTTCCAATATTTTATCTTCTCCATAATCAAACTGAAGCTCCGTCTTATCCATAAGTCTGGCAACGACCTCCGGGCAGGAAAAAGTAAGATGCCCCTCAATGACATCGCCATATTGCGACTGCACGCGCGGATAACCCGAACAAGTACTGCTCAGGTATTCCGAACCGAGCCTGCGAACCACTCTGCACAGATTGTCTTCATCCAACATAGGACAGCGAGAATGGTCCAGCCTGACGATTCTGCTGTCACCCTTCTTCATAATCCAGTCAGACGCCGGAATCTCCAGAATAGCTTCCTGTTCTTCCATTTTCCGGTAGGTGTCTTCATCTATGACGATCCCCCATCCTACACAACAGGTATCCGGGCAGTCACCCCCAATACATTGGAAGTCCTTATACAAGTCTACTGTAAGAAAATTCATGCAATTCATTCTCCCGTTCATATATTCATAACAGATGGGCACATTGCTTCCCATCCCGAATCAGATCAGGCATTCCACATCACTGCTTCTCAACGTACAGCAAATCGAAAATATCCACTCATTCAATCGTCAACAGTAATAAGCCAACAGGACTGATAAGATTATTTTCACGTAACTTCTCTGCCAGACTGTTACGAAATCCTTCATAATGTTCTGTCATCCTGCTGATTCCAGATATAATATAGATATAATCCTCTTGATCCAGAGTCCTTTTGTCCACATAACTCACTAAAGCCATAATCTGAATCAAACAGAAGCCGGCTGCTATACAGACAAACTTTTCTTGTACTTTCTCGTAATCAGGAATCTCCATCATATCCGCAAAGATACGATACACCCAATAATTGAGATAAAAAGCATGGTATGGCTCCAAAGCAGCTTTAAAGTCCTGCATATCTGTCAAATATTGTTCCAGACTGCCCTGACTAAAGTATTCGTCTATCCGATGAACACTTTCTGCAAAAGACTCCAGAAAAACATACTCATGCATTGCACTCTGAATCTGTCTCAGAAACAGGTAGCGCCTGTTTTCATCTACAATACCGCGCAGATTACTGTCCAGGCACAGTAATTTTTCTTCTGAAAATTCTATGCCTAACTCCCGTTGAATCAGGTCTATATCCATCTGGTCATTCCGGACTGATTCAACAGCTCTATCCAGGATGCCAAATGAAACAAACAGCCGTGTACTCAATGATATATTCAGGGAACGTGAAAAAACATCTACCATGATTGTACGAACAGCAGATTCGTACTGATACAATCTGGTATACGGATATTCCGGAGCCGGTGTATCATCTTCGCCAAATCCAAACAAGACTTCATTTTTATTCATTAGCCTTGCAACAACTTCCGGGCATGAAAGAGCCAGATATATTTCATAGACATCACCATACTGAGCAGGCATTCGCGGATAAAGTTTGCAAACTTCACACATGTAATCCGGGCCCAGCTTAAGCACTACATTGCATAGATTATTCTCATTTAGCATTGGACAACGAGAATCAACCTGTTTTACACAGATCCGACCATTTCTCCTCACAAGCCAGTCATCAGCAGGTATTCCAAGCTGTTCTTCATATTCTATCATTTTCTGGTATGTTTCTTCGTCAATATCGATATTCCATCCCAGACCGCAGCATGTGCTGGGACAGGCATCTGCACTGCATTCAAAATCATGATACATATCAACTGTAAAATAAAGCATAGATATTAATCTTCCTCCGTTTGATCAAGTTCTCTTCTCTCATTTAATGTACCATTCATAGACATCTGCTATTGCATATTCGGAATAGTTCTCCCTTATCATCCCGCTTTCCTGATGATCCGTATCCGCCCCATATTCAATTCTTTTCAACGCATGTTTCAGCTTTCTTATCTTTAATACCAGCTGTAATACTGACATCTCCGGCTCCCATAACCTTAAGAACGACTGATTTTGCTCTTCCTGTTGGTCTATATCCACAATAAGTTTATATTCCCACAAGCACTGCACATCCCGGACATCCAGACCTTCGAAAAAACTTCTCAGTCTGATCCTGTCTCCCATATAGAAAAGCTTTTCTACCATATCCCTCAGATCTTCCTGTATCTGTGACGCTTCCTGAATATCTTTATATAAAGACTCGTCCATCTTTTTATCCTTAACCGGAAAATCCTTTCTTTCTCCATATTCATGAACAAACAGCTTATAGTAGTCATAATAAGAACTCAGCCTTGGATATGAATCATCGTGATAACACCATGGCTCCTCTTGCCATGGAACGACTACCTTATATCCTTTCTCCTTCATTTCCATACATTGTGAAAGATCATAAAAATGCCAGCCGTCAAACAGATCTTCCCTCCATAAAATGTCATACTGTGTTGCCAGTAAAAATCCATCTGCTGCCCGCACTTCTGCAAAGCCGTCCTCTCTCCGTGGAAAATCAAATGAAAACATTTTTCTGCTGTCTATTGTTTTCCCCGCATCCCATTCCATCAGTCCTGTGATATCCGTCCAAAGCCTTCTGCACCCTACCATACCGATCATACCAATCTGCTCATCTCTGGCAAATAC
>CAMWMT010000229.1 GCA_947175375.1 uncultured Clostridiaceae bacterium
GATGGTATTCTGTCCCGTCAATGGTAAATGCTGCTCCGCCGATCCGGTTGGCATTCCTTCCGATCGTCGAACCGAAATAACAGTTGTTCTCTTCGTAATCCGACAGGTTATCGTACCCAAGAACCAAATCCTTTTTTACTCCCTGAGCATCAGGCACCATCAGGCTGACCAGAATTGCTCCATAGTCTGTCACTACAGCTTCCATACCGTTTCCGCCGGTTATGGTGTACAGATATGCCTGTTTCCCGTCTTTTGTCACTCCGAATTCCTTCTTATTGATACTCATGTTCCCCCTCCTTTTTGTCTTCTGCAGACTTTTCTCTTATATGAATCGTCGGGCTTGTGTCTGCTGGTGTTGTCATTCCCGACCAGAGAAGCTGCTGATCCTTCCATATGACTCCTGTAAATCTTGTATGGACGACCGGAGCCCCTACAATTCCACCCGCCCCTCCAGCGCACGCAGCAGTGTCACTTCATCAATATATTCCAGATCTCCGCCTACCGGCACGCCGCTGGCGATCCGGCTCACCTTAATGCCTGTGGGTTTCACCAGCTTGCTGATATACATGGCCGTTGTCTCTCCCTCCAGGCTGGAATTGGTGGCGATGATCACTTCATCCACATCTTTTTCCAGACGATGCATCAGTTCTTTCAGCCGAATATCGGCAGGCCCGATTCCTAGCATGGGCGAGATCGCCCCATGCAGAACATGATACACTCCATCATATTTTCCGGTCTTCTCATAAGCGCTCATATCCCGCGGATTCTCTACGACCATAATCGTCTTCTGATCCCGGGATGGATTACTGCAGATAGGACAAAGTTCCTTATCCGTCAAGGTCAGGCACTGGCTGCAGTAACGAATGGTGCTTTTCGCCTTTATGATCGTCTCTGCCAGCTTCTCCACCCGTTCGGCCGGCATATCAATGATATGAAATGCCAGACGTTGTGCGGTCTTGCTTCCAATTCCGGGCAGTGATGCGAGCTGTTCGATGAGCAGGCTAATCTGGTTACTGTAATATTCCATCAGAACGGAAGGCCTCCGCCAAGTCCGCCTGTCAGCTTCGCCATGCTGGCAGCGCTCGCCTCATCTGCTTTCCGGAGAGCTTCATTCACAGCCGCCATAATGACGTCTTCAAGCATCTCCACATCTTCGGGATCTACTGCATCCGGATCGATCTTTACCTTAGTCACTTCTTTCTTACCGGTCACGGTCACTTCCACCGCTCCGCCGCCTGCAGCTGCCGTAAATTCCGCAGTCTCCAGCTCCTTCTGGCTCTCCTCCATCTGACGCTGCATGCGCTGGGCCTGCTTCATCAGATTATTCATGTTTCCCGGCATGCCGCCGCCCGGAAATCCTCCTCTTCTTGCCATCTTTTATTCTCCTATTATAGTTCCGCATCTACCGAACGGATGCCCCTGTGTCTGGAACGGTCTCCGTACGCCTTGCGTCCTGAAACCGTTCCGGGCATCCGTTTAGTAGATGCTGTTTTATAATCTTACTCCTCGATATCAATTTTCATGTCAACAAGTCCTGACAGATCGATCACCGGGTCCTCTGAGTGAGGATCGTCATCCGGCGTGCTGATCAGTATCTTCATCTTTACATTCAGCACCTTCTGAATCATCCGTTCCATCTCTCCTGCCAGGTCTTTCTCATCCACCGCATGATTTTTGCACAGGATGATCTGTACGCCTGCGTGTTCCGGCAGTTCTCTCAATTGTGCGTCCTTCAGCACAAACTGAGACCAGTTGCTGAGCTTTTTTCGCAGTTCCTCAAAACGGCTGATAAAAAGCCGGATATCCTCCGGCAGCGCTGACGGAATAATCTTCTCCGGCTTCCGTGCTCCATTCCCCGTATCTGGCGCCGACTGACTGGACAATTCTGCTGCCTGCGGCACTCTTGCCACAATGCCTGCTTCCATCTTCTGCTCCAGCTGCGTCAGCCGCTGCAAGATCGAGTCATAGTTTTGCTCCATTTCAGGTTTACATAATTTAATCAGCGCAATCTCCACCAGCACCCGTTTCTGCGTTGCATACCGAAGTTGTCCGGACAGTTCCGAAAATACCCGGATATACCGCATCAGGGTATCCATATCTGTCAGCTCTGTCTCCTCTTTCATTCGAAGGAGATGCTCACCGGACACATCTAGCATCTCTTCCATTCCCGGATCGCTCTTCAGCATGAGAAGATTTCTCAGATACCAGATAAAATCTGTCACAAACTGGGACAGCTCTCTTCCCTGCAGGATAATTTCCTCCAGCCTGCGAATGATGACGGTAACATTCTGCTCACAGATCTTTCGGAAGAAATCGCCGAATACTTCCACGTCCACTGCCCCCAGCACTTCTAGCACATGATCATAGGTCAGCTTCTGCCCGAGGTAAAAGGCAATACACTGATCCAGAAGGCTCAGCGCGTCACGCATAGATCCATCCCCGGCCTTCGCCACATAAGTCAGCGCACGTTCTTCTGCTTCTACCTGTTCCTGTTCCATCAGCTCCTGGAGTCTTGCCGCAATCGTCTCTGTAGTGATCCTGCGGAAATCGTATCGCTGGCACCGGGACAGAATCGTAATGGGGATCTTATGCGCCTCTGTGGTAGCCAGAATGAAGATCACATAGGAAGGCGGCTCCTCCAAGGTCTTTAAGAGTGCATTAAAAGCGCCAATGGACAGCATATGCACCTCATCAATGATATAGACCTTGTATTTCCCTTCTGTTGGGGAATACGTAACTTCCTCTCGGATCTCGCGGATATTATCTACACCATTGTTGGACGCAGCGTCGATCTCTATGACATTCATGGAAGTTCCGGACATGATCGCCCTACAGGAAGCGCACTCCCCGCAGGGTTCTCCGTCCACCGGATGTTCACAGTTGACTGCCCTGGCAAATATCTTTGCTATGGTCGTCTTACCGGTTCCTCTGGTCCCACAGAATAGATAGGCATGCCCGATACGGTCTGCACTGATCTGGTTTTTCAGAGTCGTTACAATATGATCCTGTCCTTTCACGTCCGAAAATTCCGATGGCCGGAACTTCCGGTACAGCGCTGTATAAGACATGCTCTCTCACTCCTGTTTAATCGCCAAAGCTGATGCCGACCAGTTTTGCTTCTTCAATAATGCCCGCATTCGGGTCCACCATTTTCAGCTTTCCTGCCACTTCGCCCAACGGCACCTTGCAGGTCTCTCCATTAACGATTCCTACCATATAGCCATACTCTTCATCAATAATCATCCTTGCCGCTCTTGCACCCAGTCTGGTGGAAAGCACACGGTCATAAGGCTTCGGAGAACCGCCTCTCTGTGTATGTCCGGGAACAGTCACACGTACATCCGCTCCTGTCTTCTGTGCGATCTTTTCCGCCAGCTCATAGGATACAGAAGGATACTGATAGTTCGCCATCTTTGCCTTATATTCTTTCTTGGACAACTTTGCATCTTCCTTGGAGATAGCACCCTCTGCCACTGCCAGGATCGTAAAGCCTTTCTTTGCCTTTGTTCTCTTCTCGATTGCTGCGCAGACTTTGTCGATGTCATACGGGATCTCCGGGATCAGGACGATATCAGCCCCGCCTGCAATTCCTGCGTGGAGCGTAAGCCAGCCGACTTTATGTCCCATGACCTCTATGATGAATACACGTCCATGGGATGCCGCCGTCGTGTGGATGCAGTCGATGCAGTCAGTCGCGATATCCACTGCACTCTGGAAGCCGAAAGTCATATCCGTTCCCCAGATATCGTTATCAATGGTCTTCGGAAGATGAATAATGTTCAGTCCTTCTTCTCTTAAAAGATTCGCTGTCTTCTGCGTCCCGTTGCCGCCCAGGATCACCAGGCAGTCCAGACCCAGCTTTTTGTAAGTCTTCTTCATGGCTTCTACTTTGTCAAGCCCGTTCTCATCCGGAGTCCTCATGCTCTTAAAGGACTGTCTGGAGCTTCCAAGGATCGTACCGCCTTTGGTCAGGATCCCTCCAAAGTCTCTGCCTGTCATATGACGATACTCATTATAGATCAGACCCTTATATCCTTCCTCGATTCCGAAGATCTCCACATCTCCGCCCAGCTCGTTATAGAGACTCTTGGCTACACCTCTCATAGTCGCATTCAATGCCTGACAATCGCCGCCACTTGTTAAAAGTCCTACACGTTTCATAATCTGTCTCTCCTTTTCTCTTGGTTTTCCGTTTGATCAGAAGACTTCACAAGATGAATTCTGACCATATTACGTTTATTATACCCCATGCCAAAATATTTCACAAGACTCTGAATGAATAGAATCCCTTCAGTCAAGAGTATCTCATTCAACGATAAAAGATTACTGCCCACTTCCAAGGTCAATTAGCCAAGTATCAGTGGTGTGTCTAAAATGATGGATACTAAAAATGAAAAATGTCCTTAACAAGGGATACACTTCCAAAAGAGTATAAAAAACTCCCGTAAATTCCTTATATTTTTTGAATTTACAGGGAGTTTGAACTATATAAACAAGTTATATTATGGATAAAAAATGGTTATCAGATCCACCTTTTTTCTTTCCATTTTTACTACAAGCACAAACCATTAACTTTTTGTCAAGTCAGTTAAATATACTTATATGCGAAGAATCAAAGAAATAGTGGAATCCCCAACAGCGGAGCAACAATCACCGAGAAAATGCTGGTAGAAACTGAGATAATAAAAATCGTTATAAATCCGGGAACTGTAAAATCTTTAGCATCCCAATATCCATAACCCTGGTTCATCATAATGGCACTGTTGATACCAAAGCAGAAAAAGCAGGAAGATATCATCGCACTGGGAAGCATGATAAGGATCGGATTATAGCCCAGACTCACAGCGATTGGTGTGACGATGCCAAGCATCAGCGTCTCAGCAGCCATCTGTGCATTGACAAATATATTGATCAAAATCCCTGTCAACAGCACCGAGAAAAAGCAAAGCATCCAAGGACCCATTTTACCAATCAACGGAGTCAATAATATACTGATCCAGTTTCCCAGACCTGTCTCCGAGAATAATTTTCCCATCAACGGCATCAATGCCATTGCCAGAGTTACGGCAAAAGGAAGACGATGGAATACTTTATCGGATGGAACACAGCCAATAACAGGAAGCATGGCAACCGTTGCGTATATCAAGGCGGCAGGTTCGCTGCTGACCCCCAACGTCATGGCCACGATCATTCCGGTAACCGGCATGATCCACCGTACCTAGGATCCGCAT
>CAMWMT010000230.1 GCA_947175375.1 uncultured Clostridiaceae bacterium
CTACCTGGCCTGCAGATACAACGGAGATCTCCGCACTGCGGTAACAGTCCGGACGTTCTGACGGAACCTGGGACCACTGTGCAAGTCCAAGGGTCGCGTCTGCTTCGCTTGCTCCCCGTTTATAGAGCATCTTGCCCCACACCTTTACCGTTATCCCAAAATCCGTTGCACGGGCATTGGAATCCGGTGATGATGCGGAATTAAAATCCACTCTGGTAATGCTTCTCTCATCAAAAACAATGTCTTCGGTTCCTCCGGTGATTTTCATACGAAATCCCATGAATCTTTCCTCCTTTTCGTTTTTCCTGTTTGCCAACTGTCCATCCGGACAGTATCAGCCTTCCTTTTTTTCTGGAACATCATGCCTTTGACGCAGAAAGGCGGTTGATCTCCACTTCCAGATTCTTTACATTCCCGTTAAAGGTAATGTTCAATGTACAGTAACCGTTGTCCTCATCGATCAGGTATTCGATGTCATCTCCCTGGCCCAGGATGCCGTTCAGATACTCTCTTTTAGAAAGCCAGCGGCTCTTCTGGCTGTTCGGATTATTGGAGAAGAACTGTACAATGGAGTCCTCCTTGAAATCTCCTGTCCCATGCCGAAGGATTCTCTCGATATAATTGCTTACCTGGGTCTTGTAGATCGGCTCATACACATACCCGTCTGACATCAGGTTCCTTGTTTTGTAGACCATGATATTGGTAATATCATTTCCCAGGTATACCGCATTCTCGGAACTGAAAACAAATCCAAAATTCTTACGGTTAATATCGTTTTTGATCGAATTGGTGAATCCGGTGATCTCTTTCGCCATGGTGGTGCAGACAACCAGCGCATGATTATCCGCCTCAATGTCGAACCTTACCCCCGGCAGTTCCGGGTCTACCCGCCGTTTTCCAAATTTGCTGCTCAGATATTCCGGACACTGGCATGCTGCCACGATACCTGCCGCTACATACGCCGCACCAACATATACCCCATCGATCCACAGCTTCATGATATCTTCTTTTTCACCGGACAATTCTGCGGTATCGCCGTTGATAACCATGCGTCTGTCCAGCACCACTCCGGATTTGTCTTTTGGAATGATGGTAAAGTTGGGCAGGCAGGGAATTGCATATTCGCTGTATGGTTTCCCGCGCAGAGTTGCACAGCGATCCTCATACTTCTCCACCCCTTCAGTAGCCAGGGCATTGAATGTCGTGCTGTCATCCGCTTCATAGCTGAAAAAGCACTGTACACCATAATCCTTAAATACATCCAGAAGCCTTGCCAGCGATTCTACGCTGTTCACATCACTGCGTTCGGTCTTTGCATTTCCCCGGAAGCGTTCCCTTGTCAGCTTCATCTTGCTGTACTGGTCCAGAGACACATTCGGTATAATGGCATACCATACGGTGTTCCCAAAATCATTCTTTGCATTGACTGTATTCAGATATGTGATCAGCCGGGATATATTGCCGGATTTTGCCAGCATATCATTTGAGACATTGGTCACCAGCAGAGAAGGTCTCATGCCCTTTACTTTCTTCGGATACTGTTCAAAAAAGCACCAGACTCCCAGAAGCTTTTCAATCAGCGGTTTTACCGTCTTGATAAAGGCATCCTTGGATTCCCGGTAGAATTCCAGATAGGAGTTATAATTTGCAACCTCCTGCTCCATATCGGCTGTGCTCTCCATCGTGGACGCCAGCGGACAGAAGGTTCTGGCAACCAGAGACGCCACGTAGTCATTCCCTTCTTCATTCAGCGCCGAATAATCTTCTTTCAATGCTTCGATCAGTCCGGTATTTACATGGTCATCCACCGTCGCCAGAGCTGTACTCTCTGCTTTCGGCGCTTCCAGCACTTTCAGTTCCCCGTGCTCTCCCATACTCAGTACGCCAAGAGCCAGTGGAGTATGATCTTTTTTGTCTGTTCCATCTCCAAGCAGGAGTCTTGTCTTGATATCCTCAATCGCCAGCGGCAGCATGGCCATGACGTTATTGTAATTGGCACTGGCTTCCTCAAACATCACATTCAGTTTATCGGCAAGGTCCAGCTTTTTCGGATCCCCTTCTTCCAGCTTTGCATATTCCCCATAGGTATACTGCAGTTCTTTCCGGTTCTGCCGGATGGCCTCCATCACTTTCCTGGGGGAGATCATCTCTGTGAGCTTTTCAAATTTAAAATTCACATTGATGCTCCCTTCTGCCCTCCGGGTATCCACCATGGACATCAGCATGGCCATGAACTCATTCTGCCTGTTCAGAGGAATCTCCGTCAGCATCTCTTCCGGCACCTGCTCCGGCCGTTCCAGCTCATATGCTACTTTCTGATTGTTCGCGTTGTAATAACAGTATACTTTTGGATCCAGCTTTTCCAGAAGTTCATCGAAGCTGTGTACCAGCAGATGGTCGTTGATCTCCCGGATCTTGTCATCTGACAGACTCTCCATTCCACGTACATCCCCTACCAGAGTCAGGAAATCCAGCTTATCCGGATTGATGACCTCAAAAAGCATGGTCCGGTTTGTCTGCTTTATCACATTTCCCATAGTGATCGCTTCCTCCTTGTGTATTTTATGGTTAAAGGAAGGTTATTCCCATATCCCTTCTCTTTCTCCCGGCTTCAGATTCCGGTAATGCAATTCCATCTCCGTCTTTTCATCCTCAAAAGACACGGTGATTTTTCCATTATAGTAAACCGGATATCCTGTACCCTTTTTCAGAATCTCCATCCCGCGCATGACCGTACAGCCTTCTGTCTGATCCAGTATGATCAGGCTGTGATCCGGTCCCGGATACAGAAGGATTCCATCCGCCCCGATCCTTCCAAGCCGTATTCCGCAGGAAGTAAGGATCTGGTCCAGCGTCAGCCTTCCGGATTTTCTTCCAAACAGGCGATAAGTCTGAGGAGGTACATCCCTGCCGTCTTCTGTACGGACCACGTACAGATTCAGTTTTCCGGAATAGGGACAGTCTTTGATTTCTGATGGCTTCCCGTTTTCATTTCCGGAAGGTCCTTTGGCCATATAGATGATCGTCGTATGCTTTCTGCGCATCCATATAAGGAGTAATATCAAAAGAAGGATACACAAAATACCCAGGATTCCGGCCAGCGGCCGATAGTCGGGAACCGGTTCATACGCTGGATCCGGTTCTTTTTCAATTTCAACCATAACAGGCTGCTGAATGTGGAAAACGGCGTCTTCATTATCTTCCTCTACAGACATTTCCACGTGGTCGATCCCGTCTGCGGGCAGCGTGATGCAGATCTGTCCCTGTTTGATCGCCTCCGTATACGACTCCCCATTGATGATACAGTTTACTTCTTTTCCCTCAAACCCTGCATCCGACCATATGTTTTCATGACTTTCTGAAGTATTCAGAAGCCGGACCGTAAGATCTGTAAAATGTTCATAGACAGGCGGAATATTTTTCTTTACTTCTTCCGCTGTCCGGGGAATTTCTTCTATCCGGTACTCTGCGGTGACTTCCGGAACAGCTTCGTATTCCAAAAGTTCATACGCCTGTATCCCTGAACCATCTGTATCCCCGTACATCACCTGTATATTTCCTGCTTCCGGATCTGACAGCTCCACCACGGCATATCGCTGTCCCTGAAGGATCTTCATATTTTCAGCCGGATGGTCTACGATTATCTCTCCCATCGGCTGCTCCGACCAGAGCATATAGGTTACCCGTTCTGCCCCGACCGGTATCTCAGATTTCAGACTCCCGCCTTCCGCTCTGAGATCCTCTTTTGGAAAATCCAGCCGTTCTGTAAGGATACGCCCCATGATCTGAGACAACGTTCCTGACGGACCTTCCCAATAGATGGCGCCATCCGTCTCTTCCGCACCGGCAAAGATATGCATCCCGGGATCTCCCAGTTCTGAACCGATTGCCACGATATATATCCGGATGCCTTTCTGCCGGGCCTGACTGACAGCTTCGGCATAAAGGCTTCTCGATGCTTCTCTTTCCTGGCTGTCCGGCATATCAATCTCTCCGTCTGTCAGCATGATGATACACCGTTCGGTATCCGCATCTTCTGTAAAAAGTCCTACCGCCTGACGAAGTCCTTCTCCTGCATTCGTGTAACCGGAACAGGTAATAGACTCCAATGTTTCTTCCATCTGCTGTGGTTCTGTTCCAAGAGGAACCACAGCCTGTATCGTTGTACCATATGCTACCAGGCCTGTCTGCCAGTTTTTTGGCAGTCCATACAAGACCTGCCGGACCGCATCGGCCGCCAGCCGGTCCGGGTCCTGCGTATTCATGGAAGCACTGGTATCCAGCAAAAGTACGATCTCACCATCATGAGTACTGTACCCGTCTTCCCCTTTTGCCATAACAGCTCCTGCTGACAAGAAACACAGCAGGAGCATCTGGAAAAAGAATAAAATATGATTCCATTGCTTTTTCATCACACGTAGTCCTTTGGCTTTCGCAGATTCTTCTACTCTTATCTTTCCTTTTTCACAGGTTTCTTAGGCTGGTAAAGACCATACTCGGAAGCTCTTCCATCCGCACGTTTTGCTGCTTTTTTCGCAATTCCTGCGAGAAGTTCAAGTCCTCTTTTTTTCATGCTTGTCAACTCCTTTCTTTAAATAAACATATAAATTAACACCATTATGAACGCACTCATGATACTTAAAAATAACTGGCTCATCTGAAGATACCATAAGAGAATTCCTGTCATACACCAAAACATATATACTATTAAGCTTTTCGTTTTAAAGAGTTTTCTTTCATCCACCGAAAGTGGATGGTTTACATGCTCAATGGGTGCTTTTTTGCAGATACACATTCCTAACAGGAAAACTACTGCCCAAAAAAGAAAACATAGACCAGTCACATATTGGGATAATAACCTGACAGCAACCGTCGATATCAGACAGGTCAGCGCAAACATCAAAAAGCATTTCCCATAACTGTCCGCATGATAACCGCCGCAGAACAAACGCAGACTGACGAACACCACATAAAACAATCCCGTCTCCCACAGTGAACCAAGCAAACCTCCTATGATCATCATGATCAGAAAATTAATCATATTGGCCATAGTAATCTGCAGCCCATACTGGCAGGTTTCCATGTCATCTTCCCTAATCACGTTTTCTCTGTACATCCATTTACATAAAAACAAGGAAAGCTGATACATAAAGTTCTCCACTTTTATACAATTACTTTAGGGCGTGTTGAATAATGCATATTTTGTCACATCAGCCAGACCAGAATACAC
>CAMWMT010000231.1 GCA_947175375.1 uncultured Clostridiaceae bacterium
GTCCAGTACTTCAAAAAAATCAAAATCAAGTCGTGACAACCGCGCAACAGTAGTTCTTTCGCTTTCCGGCAACTTGCACCAGGCATTGTACACCTTTTGTGCCTGACGAAAAATAGTATCGATGTCCGCTTTTGTATTCAACTTTTCATTAAATTCTGATGGATCGCCCTCATAGGCAAGCGCCAGCTGATTGCGCAGATCATAAAAGCGATTATTCACTGGTGTTGCAGAAAGCATCAAAACCTTTGTCTTTACTCCTGGTTTCAACACACGATTCATAAGACGCATATATCGGTTTTCTTTTTCACCGCCTCTGCTGTCAGTTCCGTTACCATTACGAAAATTATGGCTTTCATCAATTACTACAAGATCATAGTTTCCCCAGTTTATCCGGTCAATCGGCAGTCCAATTGCTGTATTTCCGCTGTCTCTTGTAAGATCTGTATGATAAAGAATATCATAGCGTAAGCGATCTCCCAGCAAAGGATTATTAATAAGATTTCCTCGATACGTCATCCAGTTTTCAGACAGCTTTTTGGGGCAGAGAACAAGCACATTTTTATTGCGTCCCTCATAATATTTGATCACAGCAAGGGCAGTGAATGTCTTACCAAGTCCAACGCTGTCAGCCAGTATACAACCATTATACTGTTCCAGTTTGTTTATAATTGCAAGAGCGGCATCCTTTTGAAAGTGAAACAGTTTGTTCCATATGACACTGTCCTTAAATCCTGTTGCTTCATTCGGCAGAATATCCTCTGATATATCCTCTAGAAACTCATTGAAAATGTTGTAAAGAGTCATAAAATAAACAAGTTCCGGTGAATTTTCCTGATAAACTGTTGAAATCATATCAATAACATCTTCCGTAACGTCAGAAAGCTTATCCATATCATTCCAGACAGAATCAAACATATGTAGAAACTCGGTGCTTGCAGGATTCTCCATGCGTGTGATCATATTGGTCAGATTATTACCACGTTCACAGCCAAGGTCAACCGTTGTGAATGTATTCATGGGAGAATATACATATGAGCCTTCCTCTCCCTCAACAACGAGGAAATGATTCATTCCTTCATGTGTCGTATTTGACTTAAAGTGCGCTTTTCTTCTCATCCATTCCGCACATTCCTTCGCAACTGCCTTCTGCTTTAACTCGTTACGCAGACGAACCTCAAATTCTGTACCATACAGACTTTTCTCCCGTTTTAAACGTGGAATATAAAACTCCCTGCGTTCTTTTGACGTCTTTTCCGCAACAAAAGTAGGTGATGTAAATATGAAGCGGAGTTCATCACATGATTCCAGCTCCGCTTTCAATTCCTGATAAGCATAGATAGAAAAGCAGGCTGCTGCAATGGATATGCGACTGCCGGACTGTATCTTATTTTTCAAATCATCTTTAACCACCTTTGTGGTATTATTGAAAATTTCCATTGTCTTCCTTCAACATCCTTCCTGCTCACACGTGCGTTTTGAACCCTCATCCTTTGCAAATCCCAAAGCACCTTTGATCTTTCAATCACATTTGTCGCATATTTTCATCCAAGATTCCTGATGCATAAATTATATTAGAAATCAACTTGATTTACAAGTACATCTCCGAAAGCACACGAAAGATTCTTTTTAACTTCTCCAGCCAAAATAGCCATGATACGATTATTTGTATGAAAAATGCAAGAAAATCACAAAAATTCATATGAAAAACGCAAAAAACAGGCTGAAATTTGATTTTCATCATGCTAAAATATGATCATACAGGAGACGGAAACTTGGAAAGAGACATTATGATGCACCTGGTAGAGTGGAGGGATTTTGCAGACAAAAAACTCCTGCTGATAACAGGAGTCAGGCAGTGCGGAAAAACGTATGTTTGCAAACAATTTGGAAAATTATATTTTGAAGACGAGAGAATTTCCTCGTGGGAATGAAAAAAGAGCCAGCATTCACTAAAAAAACTTTAACAGCTGCAGATACTTTACATGATCACTTTCTGAAAAACGTTCTCCATATACTTTAAAATTATTATGTTCATTTTGGTAAAATCTTAAGAGCTTTGGTTTGTCCTCACATTCCAAAAATACTACTCCACCACCAATTTGTTTTTGCACTTCCCGTAAAACAGTAATTGCCATATCCATTAATAAATTGCCGCTGATACACTCTTCTCCCTCATAATTGCTGTTTTTTCCGAGTTGTGCTATCAGAAAAGCCGATATACTATATGCCTGAACAGATGTATCAAATCTTGCGTGCATAGCCAGTTTCTTTTGTTTTGTCCTGCTTAGCAGTTCCCCCTTGACAGCAGAAGGTTTATGCGTCAATGTAAAATATGCTGCAATCTGTCCCTCTTCATCAAAAATCAGATGGGTAATCGACATCTTCTTTTTCGCAAATTCTATTGCATTGTTATGTAAGAAATTTTCAATTTCTTTATTCTCTACACAAGAAAAATCGGAAAGAATAATCTTTAGTTCATCCTCTCCGGTTATTTCTATTAAATCCAAAATATTTGTTATTTTGTACCGCATGTTCTCTGTAATCTCTTTGCCAATAATGCACGGATCGCATCCTTATCTGTAAGCGGAGGATCAATAGGTGCAATAGGCTTCCATGCCTGCTCATGCACAGATTCTTCCAATGCTTCCACAAACCGTTCGGCTGTCTTTTTATCTCTGATATCAAAATTTGCAAAGATGCTTGATGTAGCCATAATAACACCTCCCTATTACAACTCTATCATTTCTCATTTCATGATTATTATATCCAAAAATGTTAACTTTGACAACTACAATTTCCCCTAAAAGTTTTCTGACCTGTGACGATTCACAGATTTTGTAACAAATGCCATAATGATCGTCCTGTTACCATCCTGCTTCCGGCATATTGTAATTTTTTTTCCATGCTGTTATGATAATTCCATCACGAGATATCATTCATGTACTTCATCCCGGGAGAATGATATTCGTAAAAAGTAATACGAATCAAAAGAAGGGAAGTGTTGTAACAATGATGCAAAAAATTCAAAAGTTCGGCGGAGCCATGTTCACACCGGTGCTGCTGTTCTCGTTTGCGGGTATCATGGTCGGTATCGGTACCCTGTGTACAACGGAAGCAGTCTTAGGACCGCTGGCCGCTCCGACAAGTATGTGGTATCTGGTATGGAATGTTATCCTTCAGGGTGCATGGTGTGTATTTAATCAGTTACCGCTGCTATTCGTCATCGGTCTTCCGATCGGTCTGGCAAAGAAACAGGCAGCCCGCTGCTGTATGGAAGCGTTCGTCTTATATCTGACCTTCCATTACTTCGTCAGCACGATCCTCGCTCAGTGGGGAACCGCACTCGGCGTTGATTTTGCGGCAGAGACAGGTGGAACCAGCGGTCTGACCATGATCGCCAACATCAAGACTTTGGATATGGGTATGTTTGGTGCCCTGCTGGTATCCGGTCTTGTGATCTACTTACATAACAAATATTTCGATACGGAGCTTCCGGACTGGCTGGGTTCCTTCAACGGATCCACCTTTATCTTCATGATCGGCTTCTTCGTTATGCTTCCGGTCGCACTGCTGTCTGTGATCGTCTGGCCAAACATCCAGCACGGTATGCAGCTGTTCCAGGGATTCGTCATGACAAAAGGCGCGCTCGGCGTATGGGTATTCATCCTGCTGGAACGTCTGCTGATCCCCTTCGGCCTGCACCATCTGCTGTACAGCCCGTTCTATTATGACAACCTGGTATGCCCGGGCGGCATCTACTCTTACTGGGCAACACAGCTTCCGGCTCTGGCAGCTTCCACAGCTTCTCTGAAGTCCTTATGTCCGGAAGCGGCATTTACCGCAACTGGTTTCTCCAAGATCTTCGGATGCCCGGGTATTGCGCTTGCATTCTATGCAACAGCAAAACCGGAGAAGAGAACACAGTTAAAAGCCCTGTTGATCCCGATCGTGCTGACAGCCATCGTCTGCGGTGTCACAGAACCGATCGAGTTCACCTTCCTGTTCATGGCTCCGGCGCTGTTCGTTGTACACTGCATACTGGCAGCATTTATATCCACGACCATGAACCTGTTTGGTATCGTCGGCGTATTCTCCGGCGGCCTGATCGAGATGAGCTCCCTGAACTTCATCCCGCTGATGACTGCTCACTGGAAACAGTACATCCTGCTGTTCGTGATCGGCCTTGTATACACTGGTATCTGGTTCCTTGTCTTCCGGTTCCTGATCGTGAAATTCGACTTCAAGACTCCGGGACGTGAGGATACCGATGAGACCAAGTTCTACTCCAAGGCAGAGTTCCGTGCAAAACAGGCGGGCGGTCAGGAAATGGATAAGAAGACCCTGCTGGCAGCTATGATCCTGGAAGGCCTGGGCGGCGCTGACAACATCGTGGACGTTACCAACTGTGCGACCCGTCTTCGTGTCAATGTCAAGGACGCAGCTCCGGTAAAAGAAGATGCTTACTTCAAGGGCATCGGTACACACGGTATCTCCAAGAACGGCAAGGCAATGCAGGTCATTGTTGGTATGAGCGTACCAAGTGTCCGTGAGAAATTTGAAAATATCCTGGCAAATCCGTCCGCTTATGAACTGAAGATGGACGATGCGGCTGATCAGCAGGAAGCAAAACCCGCTGCTGAAAAGGCAGTCGATACTTCCAATATGGCAACCCATGAGATCAAGGCTGTCGCAAACGGAAAGCCATCCCGGTAAGCGAGGTTCCGGATGACGTATTCGCATCCAAGGCATTGGGTGACGGCGTGGCAGTAATCGTAACAGACGGTAAAGTCTATGCTCCCGCTGATGGTACGATCTCCATGATTGCAGAAACCCTGCATGCATATGGTATCAGCACAGCAGACGGACTGGAGCTCCTTGTCCACATCGGTATCAATACCGTGGAACTCAACGGTGAAGGCTTCTATCCGAAGGTAAAAGAAGGCGATCAGGTCAAAGCAGGCCAGCTCATCTGTGAGATTGACATGAAGCTGATGCAGGAAAAAGGCTATCCGACCCACACTCCGATCCTCATGACTAATGGAGATGAGTGCGCTGACGTTCAGCTGATCCCGAATGAGAATGCCAAAGCAGGAAATACTACTGTCATTACT
Source organism: uncultured Clostridiaceae bacterium (assembly GCA_947175375.1). Taxonomy (GTDB): domain Bacteria; phylum Bacillota; class Clostridia; order Lachnospirales; family Lachnospiraceae; genus Hominiventricola. Next base: position 5,112 of record CAMWMT010000231.1, read on the forward strand.
TATAAGAAATAACTAAATCATTTTAAAACCAAAACAGCATCTGCCCGAACGGTGTCGGAACGGGCACTGTGAGAGGCAGATGCGGAACTATCAT
>CAMWMT010000232.1 GCA_947175375.1 uncultured Clostridiaceae bacterium
GATTCTGGCTGCTTTTTGAAATACAGACTGAATCTCTTTATATCCTGCATCTTCCGGGTGCAGGATATTTTTGAACATCAGCGTCTGCTTTAAAAAAGGAGCGATGTAGGTCTCTTCCCATTCATCCGCATAAGAGAAATCCAGAATCTGAGGAGTGAACAGGAGCACATCATGTATGGCATCTGTTCCGAATCCGGTGATCTGATGAAGCTCTCCGCTGTTCATGATACAGAGATCGCCTTCCTTTAACAGGTGTTCCTGCAGGTTGATCTCCAGAAGGTAATTTCCTTTTTTTACAAAAAGGATCTCCACATAGTCATGCCAGTGGCGTTTTACAAAAAAGTGTTCCGGATAAGGGGTTCCTTTTCCGGCTGTAAAGTGCATGACGCGGACCGGTTGTTCACGGGTGCCGTGGATCACATTTTCTTTCAGGGACAGATCGGGGTACATGGAAAGGCTCCTTTTTTTGCAAAATACTGTAAAATGTCAGGATTGTGTTATTTATTATACAGAATAATGCAAGTAATAACAAGAAAAAGTATATATACTTCTATATAAAGAAGTCCGGAGGGTATTGTTCCTTCCTGCGCTGATCCGTATGCCCGGGACAGGCGGGCAGGTATTTGAACAGTAAATCTGGATACAGGAGTTTATATATCAGGAGGAAAGCATGATGATCAAAAAATATGTCTATGGGAGTCCGTTTGAGACAGAAGCGGTTGTTGTGAATATGGAGGCGGCAGAAGGTATTCCGGCATATGGGGCCATCAGCACAGAAGACGGGTTTTCTTTTACTTGTAAACTTGATGCAGAGGATGTGGTCTATGGGCTTGGAGAAGCGAACCGGGGGATCAACAAGAGAGGTTACTGCTATGTCAGTGACTGCACAGATGACCCGAACCATACAGAAGGTAAGAGGTCTTTGTATGGAGCCCATAATTTTATCGTGGTGTCCGGTGCGCAGACATTTGGACTGTTTCTCGACTATCCGGCAAAGATGACCTTTGATATTGGTTACACACGTATGGATACGCTGAAGATTACCTGCGATCATGCAGATCTGTATCTGTATGTGATCGAGGGAGCGACTCCTTATGAGATTGTAAAGCAGTTCCGTAAGATCATCGGAAGAAGCTATATTCCGCCGAAGTTCGCTTTCGGGTTCGGGCAGAGCCGCTGGGGATACCGGACGAAAGAAGATTATCGGGAAGTGGCAGACGGATATCGGGAGAATCATATTCCTGTGGATATGATCTATATGGATATCGATTACATGCAGGACTATAAGGATTTTACCCTGAATGAAGAGAATTTTGCAGATTTTCCCGAATTTCTCAAAGAGATGAAGGGGCGGAACATCCGTTTGATCCCGATCATTGACGCAGGGGTCAAGATCGAAAAAGGTTACGATATCTATGAAGAAGGCGTGCAAAACCGGTATTTCTGCCAGAAAGAGGACGGCAGTGATTTTGTGGCTGCTGTATGGCCGGGGTATACACATTTTCCGGATGTTCTGAACCCGGAAGCGAGAAAATGGTTTGGAGACAAGTATCAGATCCTGACTGATCAGGGAATCGAGGGTTTTTGGAACGATATGAATGAGCCGGCGATCTTCTACACGCCGGAAGGAGTCCAGGAAGCCGGAGAGACAGTAAAGGAATTCGTGGAGAATGCCAATGGGGAGCATTCCGGCTTCTTTAAAGTAAAGGATAAGGTGCTGGGTCTGTCCAATAATGAAAAAGACTATCGGTCCTTCTATCATCAGATTGGTGAGCAGCGGGTCCGCCATGACAGGGTCCATAATCTTTTTGGCTATAACATGACAAGGGCGGCAGGAGAAGCGTTCGATCGGATCGACCCGGACAGGCGTTTTCTGATGTTCTCCCGCTCTTCCTACATAGGGATGCATCGCTATGGCGGCATCTGGACCGGAGATAACATGTCCTGGTGGAGCCACATCCTTCTGAACCTGAAGATGATGCCTTCCCTGAATATGTGCGGATTTCTGTATACCGGCGCGGATCTGGGAGGCTTTGGTGCGGATACCACGAGGGATTTGGTGCTGCGCTGGCTGGCGCTTGGGATATTCACGCCTCTGATGCGCAATCATTCCGCACTGGGTACGAGAGTGCAGGAGTGCTTCCGCTTTGAGGATGTGGAAGATTTTCGTCATGTAGTAGGAGTTCGTTACCAACTGCTCCCGTATCTGTACAGCGAATACATGAAAGCGGCGCTTTCGGACGATATGTATTTCAGGCCTCTTGCGTTCGTATATCCTGAAGATTCTCATGCGTCTCAGGTGGAGGATCAGCTGATGCTGGGCGATGAGATTATGATCGCTCCGGTCTACACGCAGAATGCGAAGGGACGTTACGTCTATCTTCCGGAGGAGATGAAGTTTGTCAAATTCCTGCCGGATGGTTCCGTGTACGAAGAAATCCTGCTCGCAGGTCATCACTATGTGGAGATCGCGCTGAACGAGGTTCCGCTCTTTATCCGTCAGGGAAGATGCATCCCACTGGCTGCGCCTGCAGAGTATATGGAAGCGCTTGATACCGAACATCTGATGGTAATCGGATATCCGGGTTCTGAATATGTACTGTATGAAGATGATGGAATCCACAAGGATTATGATGCGCCGGAGAATCTGAGAACGCTGAAATTCGAATAGTCACTATTTGAGGTCAAGGTGTAAAACCTGCACATGCAGCAGGTTTTACACCTTTTTTCTTTCAAAAAACTTAATTTTTCTAAAGAGTGGCCGCTTTGTTTGACATCGAAATACGGGCAGGGTATGATAAAGGCAGAAACACCTGGAAGTACAGCGCAGAAAGGAAAAGAGGATGCAAAGACGAATTATATTAGCGGCAGTCATGCTTTTTTGCGTACTGGCTCTGTGGGCGGCTGCGGGAAACCGTATGGTATATGCGGATGAAGCGGCTCCGGCAGATGTGTTTTCCGGTACGGTTGAGTTACTGAAGCAGGAGAACAGCTATTATGTCATGCAGGTGACAGTGGAAAATAAAGGGGAAGATTTTACCGGTACAGTACAGCTGGTATTTGTGAGCGCGGGCTCTTACAATTGTGCTTATAGTACGGATATTGTTCTTCCTTCCCATGGGAAGAAGCAGTTTACTGTCAATGTCATGGAGCAGGCGGCAGAAACTCTGCGTGGAGTGTGCAGGCTGAATTTTCTTGACGAGAAGGGGAATGCTCTTCAGTCTATCCAGTTGAATAATGTGTTTGGCAATGCGATACCGGGGATTTCGGTAGGGATCCTGTCGGACAACTATTCGGGGCTTACCTTTATGGATGCGGGAGGAGAGGATTTTTCGCTGAAAGGAACCAACAGCCCTCTGGAACTGGTGGAACTGAACGCGGATAATCTGCAGGGATATCTGGACGGGTTATATTTTCTAATCATTGACCAGTTTAACGTGTTCTCATTAAGTGAAGAGAAGATTCAGGCGATCCAGGACTGGGTAAGAGGCGGCGGGTGGCTGCTGATTGGAACCGGCGCTTATGCGGAGCAGACTCTTTCCGGGTTTGATCCGGATTTCTTTGAGGCGGATATTCTTGGGATCAGTGAGCCGGGCGAAGATAATACGGCTCAGATGAATATAGACCGCAGTGGATATTATTACAGTTATACTGCTGCAGGAGTCGATTTCAGGAAGATATCCATAGCTGAACTGGATGTAAGGACAGCGAATGGGTTTGTTTATGAAAGTGAGCAGAATCCGGGCTTTTGTATGTCTGCCGGGGGTGGCATGGTAATGATTTTCAACATTTCTCTGGGGGAAGGAGAACTGCAGAAGCTGGACACGTACGCTGTCCGGGGGATGTATGAGGAACCGATGTATCAGTCCAACAGTTATCAGTCTTTTAATGGTTCTTCTGATCTGGCTTATGCGGTAAGGGATGCTCTTGCGTTTATCGACAGCAGCAATACGAACCTTGACCTCAGCCTGCTGGAAATATTAATTGGTGTCTATGTAGTACTGATCGGCCCGGTGTTGTATCTGGTGCTCCGCAGAGGGAAAAAAAGTGAATGGTACTGGATCGGCGTGCCGGCGCTGGGACTTCTCTTTATTGCAGGCGTATATCTCTTCGGACAGGGCGTGCGGGTGAATGATACGAGGGTCTATTCGGTTACCGCCCAGCAGGCGGACAGTAATCGGGAAATGACGTATTTTCTGGCGTATCATTCAGGTGTAAAGCCATGGGATATGATCTTGGAGGACTGTTATGAGGCTGCCGGACCAGGATGGATCGGGTACTACGGCGGCTATAATTCTCCTGCCAGCGAATATTTTTACACAGTGAGAGAGAGCCAGGAAGGACTTCGGATCGGAATCAAACCCCATGAAAATTTTGAGAGCGGATATCTCTATGCGGAAGGAAAGGCAGAGGGCAGAGGAACGATCCGGGGCACCGGTCTGAAAGAAGTTGCTGTCAGCGGGGCAATAGATGGAACCGTCGCAAATGATACGGATCGTGATCTGGCGTATTTGGCGGTATGGAACGGTTCTTATATTATGGCGTTCTCGGATGTGAAGGCAGGAGAGAGCCTTGACCTGCAGCAGGCCGCCCGGGACGGGAGATGTGTGTATGAGGGTATGGTGCCCTATTATGATAATCTAATGAGCGAAATGACCAACCGGTACTGGTATCGTTCAAAACGGGATTATGAAGAGGATGATATCGCAGCGCTCATCATCGGCCTTGGAATCGCGGACCAGGCTAAGCCGGCAGATGAAAGCTCCGTGGTGCTGGCAGGCGTTATCAGGGATTACCGCAAGACAGTTGCGGACAGATGCAATGAGACTTCCTATGGATGTCTGTATTCCTACGCGGAAATGGAGGTGGCGCCGGATGCTTCAAATTAATCATCTGTATAAAAATTATGGGAAGTTCCAGGCAGTCCGTGATCTGACCCTTTACATTCCTGAAGGGGAACTATTCGGGTTTGCGGGTCCGAATGGCGCAGGCAAGACAACCACCATCCGTATTGTGTGCGGATTGATGTTGCCGACAGCCGGAGAGATCCTGATCGGCGGTATGAACGCACGAACGGATAGAAAAGAGATTAAGAAGCAGATTGGTTATGTGCCGGATTTCTTTGGAGTATATGATAATCTGAAAGTGAGAGA
>CAMWMT010000233.1 GCA_947175375.1 uncultured Clostridiaceae bacterium
CTTTGAAACATCTAATTTCAACAATGAGAACATCTCGGGGTTGACTGAAGTCTGATGCTATACGATCAGCGGCTGATCCCTTAGATCTTCCGCAGTAATAGTTTCCCTGTCTGCCAGCGGGCTGTCTTTACGCATGAGCACGCCCCACAGGTCTTTCATGGGAAGTCGTATATGATTATATTTGCCCAGGTCTGTCGAACCTACTAGGAGTCCAAAATCGATCAGTCCCTTGTCCAGCCTTTCCATAACACGTTCTGCATCGCCGCTGTAAATGTGGTAATGGATCAGCGGATACTTTTTCTGCAGAGTCTGTGCAGCCTGTGCAAAAAAAGAGATACTTTTCGTTTCGCCGCAGCCAATATAGATTTCCCCGCTTATGTTTTCATGAGAAGAAGACAATTCCGCTTTTGTCTTTTCCATCAGGTCTACTAATTCTTCGGCACGTTTACGAAGCAGCATTCCGTCTTCGGTCAGAGTGACTTTCTTGCTTCCGCGGATCAGCAGCTGTTTCCCCAATTCATCTTCTAAATCTTTTAACTGCCGGGAAAGTGGCGGCTGGGTCATACGGAGTGCTTCTGCCGCTCTTGTGATGCTTTGCTCCCGAGCAACCGCAAGAAAATATTGTAATACACGAATATCCAAGAAAAACCTCCTGCTTTAATTCATTTATTCTATCATAGCAAAAAGATAAATACCTTTCAAGTATGGATATACATTCTTTATATGTATTTGATATTTTTTGGTTTTTTTATTATAGTGATGATATCAGATGATTGTAGGGGCGCTAAAACAGTTATGAGAATAAAAAGTAAAGGAGATTATCATATGTCATTTTCAAAGGATTTTTTATGGGGCGGTGCAGTTGCAGGCAATCAGTATGAGGGTGGATATCAGGACGGCGGACGTGGCTTGAGTACATTGGACGCAGTAACGGGCGGCGGATATAAGAAGCCGCGAATGATCACATACAAAACGAAAGACGGAGAGTTTGGAGAAGCTCCGATTGACAGTTCCATGACTGGTAATATTCCGGAAGGGGCTGTGGGATATATCAAGCCGGATACCTTTTATCCCAGTCATATGGCAACCGATTTTTATCATCACTACAAAGAAGATATTGCGTTGTTTGCAGAAATGGGTTTTCGCTGTTTCCGGATGTCCATCAGCTGGTCTCGTATCTGTCCTAATGGAATGTATGAAGTCAATGAAGAAGGCCTGAAATTTTATGACGATGTATTTGACGAACTGTTAAAATACAATATTCAGCCAGTTGTCACGATTGACCATTTTGAGATGCCGCTTTACCTCGCCGACCATTACGATGGCTGGGCTAGCCGGGAAGTGATCGATTTCTTTATCTTTTATGCAGAAACCATCATGAAGCGGTATAAGGACAAAGTGAAATACTGGATGACATTTAATGAGATCAATGTGTTGTCCGGCTGGTGCCAGATCGGAATTCACAGCAACGATCCGCAGACGCTTTATCAGGCGCATCATCATATTTTCGTTGCAAGTGCCAAAGCGGTAGAACTTGGTCATAAGATCAACCCGGATTTTAAAATTGGTATGATGGCTGCTGTCATTCCCAGCTATCCCATGACCTGCAGGCCGGAAGAGGTTCTGGAGTCTATCCAGTTCAACCGGGCACGGGAATTTTATATGGATGTTCAGGTAAAGGGTTATTATCCGTCTTACAAGCTGAAAGAGTTTGAGCGGCTGGGCGTTAAGATTCGCATGGAGGAAGGCGATCTGGAGCAGCTTGGCAGGGGAACGGTTGATTACATTGGTTTCAGCTATTATATGTCCACGGTATCTACAATAAATCCGGACGCGGAGCAAACGGAAGGCAATCAGTTCATGGCATTCAAAAATCCGTATCTGGAAACTTCCGACTGGGGCTGGACGGTAGATCCAATGGGTCTGCGTATTGCGCTGTGCCAGATTTACGACCGTTATCATGTGCCGCTTTTCATTGTGGAAAATGGATTGGGTGCGGCTGATGAGATTAGTCCTGACGGAACTGTCTGTGATGACTATCGGATCGGTTATATCAAGTCGCATATTGAAGCAATGAAGCAGGCGGTAGAGTACGACGGAGTAGAACTGATGGGCTACACCCCCTGGGGCTGCATCGATATTGTTTCCGCAGGAACCGGTGAGATGAAGAAGCGCTATGGTTTTATCTATGTAGAGAGGTACGATGACGGTACTGGTGACTTTTCCAGAAGGAAGAAAAAGTCCTTTGACTGGTATAAAAATGTGATCGCTACCAATGGAGAGGTTTTGTAACAGACAAAAGGGATTGAAGATTCTGGATCATGGCCGTCCTGCACCTGTGGGGCGGCCTTGTCTGTACCTGCGGCATTGCGTTGATCGCGTCCTCACAGGGGCTGGTGACGTTCTATCTGGGGGCATTCCTGTTTGGCAGTATGGTCGGCGGAATTACAAACAATCCGGTTACGGAGATTCTGAACAGTTGGTATAAGAAAAATGTAGGCAGCCTGATTGGCGTGACACAGACAGCAAGCAGTATTGCAGGGATCTTTTTCTCACTGGTGATCGCAATGCTGGTACGCCAGGCTGGCTGGCGCGTGCCGGTATGGATTACCGCCGGAGCATCGGGACTTACGACAGTTGCCGTGTTGCTTTTGTATAAGGGTAGTCCGGAAGAACTTGGGGAAAAGCCCATGTATGCGGAAGCCCTGCCGGAAACAGAGACGAAGGAAGATGGGATCGCATATAGAAATATTTTCAGGACGCCTCAGTTCTATCTGCTGTCACTGGGTTATATCCTGGTTCCGATGGTGGCACAGGGGGCTCTCAGCAATCTTCCGCTTATCACTGCAGATCTGGGGTATGGTGATCTGTCGGGTACATTTTTAAGTGTTGCATTGGTGGCATCCGCAGCTTTTTTCGTACCAGCAGGTATGATCATTGACAAAATAGTGACAAAATGGATGGTAACCCTTGCAAGCATTTTCTTTGAGGCTGCATTTTTGATTCTTCGGTTTACCACCCCGTCTGTTTACCTGACATATGTAATCGCGGCTTTGATCGGTGCGGCATCTGATGTCTGCCAGCTTCCTTTTGGTATTTCTGTTCAGGAGGCTTTTGGATCGCTGGAATACAGTAAAAAATTGGGAATTATCGCAGCGTTTGTATTTTTTGCACTTGCATTTGGTCCCAGTGTTATGACTTTGTTTTATGATTTAAATGGAAATTACCAGCTGGCAATTTCAGTATTTATGATCATGGGGGTGATTGGTACAGCAGCCGTTCATCTAGGGACAAAACGTGCAATATAATGACAATATGGTACAACATATTACATTTTCAGAGAAGGAGGTGCTGGCTATGATGTGGGAATGGAATCCTCTGAGCAAAAACCATGTAATTGAGAACTTGAAGGATGCGGGATGCGGCGCAGATATGACAGAGCATTTTTTGCAGCTTATGGAGAAAGGGACGCGGCAGGATCAGTTACAGTTACTAAGAAAACATCGGATTGCGCTAATGGATGATATGCACGCAGCACAGAAGCGGGTGGATTGTCTTGATTACCTGATCTATCAGCTGGGTAAACAGCACGATGCGATTCAGGTTCATTAACACAAAGAAGTATTTTACGTGAGCATGATTCATGTAGTACAATACACTTATATATCAAAGATTGGAGGCATTATACATATGATCTGCAAAAAATTTCAGGATATAGAATTATCCGCATTGGGAATGGGAACTATGCGTCTTCCGGTTATCGACGGAAAAGACGGACAGATTGATGAGGAAACAGCAAAGGAAATGGTTGCCTATGCCATGGAAATGGGCATCAATTATTACGATACTGCATGGGGATATCATGAAGGACAGTCCGAGCTTGTCATAGGAAAGCTTTTGAAAGATTATCCTCGCAGCAGTTTCTATCTCGCTACGAAATTCCCGGGCTATGACCTTTCCAATATGGATAAGGTACAGTCTATTTTTGAGGAGCAGTTAAGAAAATGCCAGGTAGAATATTTCGATTTTTATCTGTTCCATAATGTGTGCGAGATGAATATCGACGCCTACCTGGATGAGAAATATGGCATCTACAACTATCTGGCAGAGCAGAAAAAGGCAGGCAGGATCCGCCATCTGGGATTTTCCGCACATGGCAGTGTAGATGTCATGAGGCGTTTTTTAGAGGCTTACGGGAAGGATATGGAATTCTGCCAGATCCAGCTCAATTATCTTGACTGGTCCTTCCAGAATGCCAAAGCAAAGGTTGAACTGCTTCATGAATACCAGATTCCTGTATGGGTCATGGAGCCTCTCAGGGGCGGTCGTCTGGCATCCCTGCCGCAGGATTGTGAGAAAACTCTGTCCGCTATGCGTCCTGACGAGAAAATCCCGGCATGGGCCTTCCGGTTCCTGCAGGCAGTTCCTGAAGTGACCATGGTTCTTTCCGGCATGTCCAGTTTCCAGCAGTTAAAGGAGAACATTGCTACATTTTCTGAAGATAAGCCTTTAAATGATACCGAGCTTAAAATCCTCTTGGGTGTTGCGGACAAGATGCTGGAGAAAAAAGTGCTTCCCTGTACGGCCTGTCGCTACTGTACGACACACTGTCCTCAGGAACTGGATATCCCTTCTCTGCTTGCATTATACAATGAACACTGTTTTACAGAGGGCGGGTTTATCGCACCTATGGCGCTGATGGCTCTTGAAGAAGAAAAACGGCCCACTGCCTGTATCGGTTGCAAAAGCTGCGAAGCTGTCTGCCCTCAGCAGATTAGGATATCAGAAGCCATGAAAGACTTCGCAGGGAGAATAAAATAAATACCAACGAAGCTTCTTATACCATCATCATCCAAAAACAGTAAATGGATGATGAACAGAACTAAACCATATGGCAGTTTCCAATATCAACGGAAACTGCCAGTTTTTGTATTTGCTGGTTGCTTTATGACATATTTTACAGGTATATCACATGGCTGAGGGAGCATTTATAACCTCGTTTACAGCAAATACTTTTTGGGTATATAACATAATATTTTATAGATATTTGATATTATTAAACACATGAATTAGAATAAGACCAGAAGCAGAAAGAAGGATATAGGAGGTGCAGGATGA
>CAMWMT010000234.1 GCA_947175375.1 uncultured Clostridiaceae bacterium
GTGTAAGCAGTGGGGTGTAGGCGAAAACAAAGAGGAGACACCGGCACATGTTATGGAAGACGGTGTTGACTATGTCCCTGCAAAGGCCCCGGTCCTGATGGGACATCATTTCTCATCCATCGCAGGAGCAGGCCCGATCACCGGACCGATTGGCGCAGCGATGTTTGGCTGGCTGCCGGTTACCCTGTGGATCCTGGTAGGAGGTATCTTCTTCGGAGGCGTCCATGACTTTGGAGCGCTGTTTGCATCCATCCGTCATAAAGGACAGTCCATCGGTGAGGTCATCTCCGCAAATATGAGTCGCCGCGCGAAGAGACTGTTTATCATCTTCTCTTATCTGACCCTGATCCTGGTCGTTGCGGCATTTGCGTCTATCGTAGCATCCACCTTTGGTGCAGTGTACGATGAATCCGGTGCTCTGGATATGGCGAAATCAGCAACTCCGGCATCCGTTGCAATGATCTCGATCCTGTTTATTCTGATCGCGATCGTATTCGGTTTCCTGGTATACAGAAGAAATGCTCCGATGGGCATCGCTTCCGCGATTGGTGTGCTTGCGATCGTTCTGATCATGGCAATCGGAATGAATTTCCATCCGATCTATCTGTCTACAAATACCTGGATGTGGATTGTAGGTCTCTACATAGCGATCGCTTCCGTAACGCCTGTATGGATTCTTCTGCAGCCTCGTGACTATTTAAGTTCCTTCCTGCTGTATGCTATGCTGGCAGTAGCTGCATTCGGCGTGCTCTTTGCTCATCCGACCTTTGACAGCAGCTTCCCGGCATTCTCCGGTTTTGCAGTGGACAATGGAAACGGCATTCAGTATCTGTTCCCGGTGCTGTTTACGACAGTTGCCTGCGGCGCGATCTCCGGTTTCCATTCGCTGGTATCTTCCGGTACCACTTCCAAGCAGCTGGATAAAGAGACAGATGCAAAACCGATCGCTTACGGCGGTATGCTTCTGGAGTGCGTGCTGGCAGTACTGACCTTGTGTGCGGTCGGTTACGCTTATAAATGGAATGCAGCAAATCCGGACAATGCGCTGGTTGGCGCAACTGCAATCTTTGGCGGTGGTATCGCTCATATGATCGACGATGTCATTCCGGGAAGCTATGCAGTCCTGAATTCTCTGCTGGTATTGACTTATTCCGCATTCTGTCTGACTTCTCTGGATACGGCGACCCGTCTTGCGCGTTTCATGTTCCAGGAGTTCTGGCTGGAGCCGGGACAGACTGCGAAGGATGTGGATGACGGATTTAAGAAACTGATGGTGAATCCGTATTTTGCTACTGCACTGACAGTAGTTCTTGGCATCCTGCTCGGTATGACCGGATATGGCAAGATCTGGGGTCTGTTCGGAGCTGCGAACCAGCTTCTGGCAGGTATCGGCCTTCTGGCTGTTGCGACCTGGCTTGGAAATATCGGAAGAAACAATAAGATGTTCCTGGCGCCTATGGCATTTATGATCGTTGTAACGATCTGCTCACTTGCCCTGACAGTTAAGAACCAGCTTGGTATCATCAGTGCAGGCGGAGCTGACTGGGGTCCGTATGCGCAGGTAGTTCTCGGCGTTCTTCTGATTGTGCTGGCAGTCGTCCTGGTAATCGAGGGCGTTCAGACGCTTACAGGTAAGAATACGAAAAACGCATAAATACATAAGCCAACCATTATGATGCTTCATGCACTGTATGCAAGGGTGTTACTAAATGTAACCCTGCCCGTGTGCTCAGCACTCGTATGGATTGGATCAGACAGAAAACTGGCTTTGTCTGTCTCATTCGGACATGTTATGTCCGCCTGAAACAGACAAAGCCAGTTTTCTGTCCGCTCCAATCCACACAGCGTTGCTGAGCACACGGACAGGGTTACATTTTGCAATACTTTTTTAGTAGAAAATTGGGCGGACAAATTGAAAAATCTGGTTGAAACATGGGAAAAGATATGCTAGAATATATGTGTTTAGCGTATAGGAGGTGTGAATATGGCGATTTTAAGAACGATTCTTACCATAATCTTTGTACTGGTTTGTATAGTATCCGTTATATTAGTATTACTTCAGGAAGGTAAGTCCGCAGGACTCGGTGCGATTGCAGGAGCTGCAGAGAGCTATTGGGGCAAGAATAAAGGGCGTTCCATGGAAGGGAATCTCGTGAAGGGCACGATTGCTCTTGCGGTTACGTTTTTTGTACTTGCGATCATATTGAATCTGAACTTCTAAACAGATGATATCCAGGGCACTCTTTCCGAAGGGTGCTTTTTTATGCGCAGGATCGCATATGGAAGTTTGCTGCTGACGCAGCATGCGGGCCGCGCAGCGAGTAGGGAGAAATATCCAGGAAACAGTGAGGGCGGCAGTGCCTGTGGATTGCATGGAGGGCAGAATGGAGAGAGAAGAACCGGGAAAGAGAGAAAGCAGGGAAAAGCGTCTGACAGGTATTTTTACCGGTCATGCGAAGGGATTCGGTTTCGTGACCGCAGACGGACTGGACAGCGATATCTATATCAGCGCAGAGAATGTTCACGGAGCTATGCATCAGGATGAAGTACAGGTTCTTCTGAAACCGGCACAGGAAGGAAAGCGGAGAGAAGGGATCGTGGAAAAGGTGGTTGCCAGAAGGACCATGCAGCTGGTCGGCACCTATCAGGAGAGTAAGAACTATGGATTTGTGATCCCGGATAACGGAAGATATACGAGGGATATCTTTATTCCCAAAGAGCATTCGAAAGGTGCCGTGAACGGATACAAGGTGGTGGCGGCGCTGACAGATTACGGCACGAAGGAGAAGAATCCAGAAGGCAGGATTCTGGAGATCCTGGGACATATCAGTGACCCGGGGACGGATGTGCTGTCCATCGCGAAAGAATATGACTTGCCGATGGAATTTCCGGAAAGGGTCCTGAATCAGGCAGGGCGGGTGCCGGACCAGGTCAGTGAAGCGGACATGGCAGGGCGTACAGATCTCCGGCAGATGCAGATGGTAACGATCGACGGAGAGGATGCGAAGGACCTGGATGATGCGGTTTCCCTGCATATGGAAGGTGAAAACTATGTGTTGGGTGTGCACATCGCGGATGTTTCGAATTATGTACAGGAGAGAAGCGCCCTGGACCGGGAGGCGTTAAAACGGGGAACCAGTGTCTATCTGGTGGACCGGGTGATTCCAATGCTGCCAAAGAGACTGTCCAATGGGATCTGTTCCCTGAATGCCGGTGCGGATCGTCTGACGCTAAGCTGTATCATGACCATTGACAAAAAAGGAAATGTCATTGATCATGTGATCGCTGAGACTGTGATCTGTGTAGATCTAAGTATTCCCAATAACAGTGTGCAGAAAATCTTGGAGGGTGATGAGGAAGAGACGGCAAGGTATCAGGAGCTGGTTCCAATGTTTTTCCGGATGCAGGAGCTGGCACAGCTTCTCAGAGTGAAAAGAGGCAGGAGAGGCTCGATTGACTTTGATCTTCCGGAGACGAAGGTGAAGCTGGATACAGAAGGTCATCCGGTCGACATTATGCCGTATGACAGGAATACGGCAACGAAGATCATTGAGGATTTTATGCTGATCGCCAATGAGACGGTGGCGGAGGACTGTTACTGGCAGCAGCTGCCGTTTGTGTACCGGACCCATGAGACACCGGACCAGGACCGCATTAGAAAGCTGGTCACATTCCTTCATAATTTTGGATATACCCTTCGCCTGAAGGATAAGGAGGTACACCCGAAGGAAGTGCAGAAGCTTCTCGTAAAACTGGAGGGCACCCCTGAGGAGGCGCTGATCGACCGTCTGACGCTGCGTTCCATGAAGCAGGCAAGATATACGACGGAGTGTACGGGCCATTTTGGGCTGGCGGCAAAATATTACTGTCACTTTACCTCTCCGATTCGAAGATATCCAGACCTTCAGATCCACCGCATCATCAAGGATACCATCCGGGGCAGGATGAAGGAGGAAAGAATCGAACACTATCAGATGATCCTGGATGAGGTCGCAGGACAATCCAGTGAGCGGGAACGTAAGGCTGCAGAGGTGGAGCGGGAGACGATCCGGCTGAAAAAGGCAGAATACATGAGTCGGCATCTTCAGGAAGAATTTGACGGGGTCATATCCGGGATGACGGCGTGGGGTATTTATGTGGAACTGCCGAATACCGTTGAAGGGCTGGTACGGGCAGCCTCTTTACAGGGCGATTATTTTGAGTATAATGAAAGTACGTACGAGATGGTCGGTATCCATACCGGAAAGACATGGAAACTGGGACAGCCTGTCCGGATCCGTGTGACAGGGGCGGATCTGGTAGCGCGTACCATAGATTTTGAAATGGTTGAATCACAGGAAGAATGAGGAATATATGGCTAAGGAAAGTATCAAACTCATTGCGAATAATAAAAAGGCATATCATGATTATTTTATTGAGGATACCTATGAAGCAGGAATATCCCTTCACGGGACAGAAGTCAAGTCCCTGCGTATGGGGAAATGCAGTGTGAAAGAAGCATTTATCCGTATTGAGAGGGGAGAAGTCTTTGTGTATGGCATGCATATCAGCCCGTATGAAAAGGGAAATATTTTCAACAGAGATCCGCTGAGGGTGAAAAAGCTTCTGATGCACCGGGCGGAGATCCATAAGATCACGGGAAAGATTGCGGAGAAGGGGTATACGCTGGTGCCGCTGAAGGTATATTTTAAAGGAAGCCTGGTCAAAGTGGAAGTCGGTCTGGCACGCGGTAAAAAGCTCTATGATAAGCGGGCGGATATCGCGAAAAAGGATATGCGAAGAGAAGCAGAGAAAGATTTCAAGGTCAGGAATCTGTATTAAATACTCAGATTATCTGTGTCAGTATGTCAGGAATGTCTGTCTTTGGCGGATGTACAGATGAACTGGAAAGAGGTCAAATGAAGGAATCATGCCTTGACATTTGGCGGCGTTCCGTATAAGATAGGGATATAAGCAATTTCGTCCAGCGTTTGCTTTACATGTTTTCGGGCTTGTAAAGGTTTCGACGGGGGTTTTGAAATTGGGGCAGCCATCCGAAGGCATCGCGTAAGATGCAACCATAAATATAAACGCTGAAGATAATTTAGCAA
>CAMWMT010000235.1 GCA_947175375.1 uncultured Clostridiaceae bacterium
GTACAGTAGGCTATTGAAAAAAAATTTTTCTTCCATTGACGGGACAGCCGGAGCCTGCTATGCTCGCGGACGGTATCGACGGGGGGAAGGCATGCGGAAGCGTCCGTGGAAAGCAGAAGGAAAGGAGGCGAAAAAAGCCCCCCGTCCGCGGAGTAAACGTATAACATGCCGGCACGTAACGTCGCGTCAAACTAAAGCCCCTTTGGGGTTGGGGGCATCCCCCCCGTCTGCCATAATCTCCCGTGAGAGCGACTGCCATGACAGATGCACATGTCAAGGTTGCCCGAAGGGTCAAAAAAAAATTTCTGGACAGCATTACCGTCCAGAAAATTTTTTTTGCCTTTACATGTGTATCTGGCATGGCGCACAATGCCGACGATAGAAGCCCCCCTCTGGGAGATGGGCAGAGGGGGGTTTGGGGGAAACCGGAATGGTACACGTATAAGAAAAAGGAAATCCCAAAACAGAAAAACCAGAACACAAAAGAAAAAAGAACCCGACAAACAAATTTACCAAAGAAAAGGAGAACCAGAACATGTCATACTTAACCGAAAGAGAACGCTATCAAATTGAAATCCTGTTAAAAGAAAACTACACCCCCAAACAGATAGCTGAGACACTCCACCGCCATAAAAGCACCATCTACAGGGAGATCAAAAGAGGAACAGTAGAAATGATCGACACCAACTTAAAGCCCTATAACAAATACTGCGCCGACACAGCACAAAACAAATATAACGAAAACAAGCTTAACAAAGGAACCGACCTGAAAATAGGAAACGACATAGAACTAGCGAACTTCATAGAAGAGAAGATCATAAACGAAAAGTACAGCCCTCAAGCCGTACTCTACCACATAGAAACCAATAACCTGGAATTCAACACAACCATCTGCTTTAAAACCATATACAACTACATAGAAAAAGGCATTTTCTACACCCTGAACCACACCCATCTACCCATGGGTAAGACCCGTAAAAAGCACCCCCACAAGCCCCGTATCTGCCCCAGAAACGCTTTAAAGCGTTCCATTGAGGAAATCCCCGAAGAAGCCCAAAAACGGGCAAATTACGGCTTCTGGGAGATGGATACCGTCTACTCTGCACAGGGAATCAAAGACTGCCTTCTTGTCCTCTCCGAACGTATGACCAGACAGGAAATCATCATCCAGATGCCAGACCGTACCGCACAGTCTACCATTAACGCATTGAACGAACTGGAAATAAGATATGGAGACGCATTCCCCGACACTTTCAAAACGATCACAGTTGATAACGGAGTCGAGTTTTCCGACACTATCGCCATGGAATCATCCATCCTGCATCCCGGTCAATCCCGTACCAGAATCTATTATTGCCATCCTTACGCATCTTATGAACGTGGAACCAATGAGAACATAAACGGCATGATTCGTCGTTTCATTCCCAAAGGCGCAGATATTGGAACTTACACCAAAGACCAGATACAAAAAATAGAAAACTGGATTAACAACTACCCACGCAAGCTTTTCAATGGTCTATCCAGTAACCAGTACCGCCAGTCACTAGGCATAATCTAACATAAAAACACACATCTACAGCTCCCTACACTTCCACCAGACAGTACAACCTACTGTCTGGTAGTCATGCCTTTTAGTAAATTTGCACAAAAGAAACTGCGAAATCCCTGCTAGTATTTATGCATTTTTAACGAAATTAAATTTTAGTCGCTATTTTTCTTGCAAACCGCGCACCGGCGGGACTTGAGACAACAGATTGTCCATGTCTTCAAACATGGCACTCTTCGTCGTTCCCAAGTTGCTGGCACTCCGGATATGCTTTACGACTTCCCGGTACTGCATCCGGATCTGATCAAAGAAGCCGTGCAGGATCTGCAGAGATCTTCTGGAATCCTCGATGACTCTGGAGATCTCCGACTGGACCAGAACTGCCCCATCTGCCGCTTCCGTGATGCTGTCGAACATGGCGCTGGTCTCCTGAACCATCTCCATATTGTGCCCAAGCGCTTCCCTGGACGTACAGATACTGGTATTCAGTCCATTGGTCCCTCGTTCCACCTCATGGATGCCTGAGTCTACATCCTTAGCCAGATATTTGATCTCATCCGCCAGCTTTTTCACTTCCATTGCCACCACGGCAAAGCCTTTTCCTTTCTCTCCAGCACGCGCCGCCTCAATAGACGCGTTGATAGCGAGAATGTTCGTCTGGTCTGCAATAGACACGATGCTGCTCATGCACTGCCTGATCTTATCTACGGAAGTCTTCAGCTCATCAAAGGTCTCCTCCATCTGCCCAAAATAACTTTCCACCTGCTCAGAGTTGGTCTTCAGCCACTCAACCTCTTTCTTCGCGCGGAGCACCGAAGCAGTGATGCCTTCCTTTACGTCCTCAAACTGGCCGGATACCTCATTGATACTGGAAAAGGTCGTATCAAAATCATCCAGCTTCTGTCGGAAATTTTCCGCCTCTCCGAGCACACCGTTAAAAGAACTACCCACCATCCCCAGCTCCCGCAGGGACTCCACTTCCTTCTGGACCAGTTCCTTCTGATAATCTTTCAATACATTGATCACATACAGCACCGGATATAGGCCTTTTTCCTTCGGCGGCGCTCCGTCTGCTTTTGACCGGTTCTTTTTTCGAAACAGCACTTTCCTACTCCCCCCTTACTCAAATACGACACAGGTCATGGACTGATTCACGAACCGGTTGTTATAATGCTCTCCGTATCCCACAAAGCCGGCATGATTGCCAAGCGCCCTCATATCTTTTAGATATTCGTCCATGTAATGCTGCTCGCTGAACAGCTTGTAACGGAACAGGCAGTTGACCGAAAATACAGCCGACAACTTCGGAAAGTCTCTCCTGATCGTGCTGATCGTCTCTTTGACGATGGCTCTGTAATCTCCAAGCTCCAGAAGAACCAGCACATCGGAGTCATTGACCTGGCGGAAACATGCCAGGGAATTTCCGTTTACTTCCTTAATGGAAATGATACAGACATCGTCTCCGTTCAGCTTTCCAAAAGGATTTTTAAAGGTCTGTGTGGGGATCTGCTGTTCGCTCACATGGAGAATATTCTGATACACCTGCTTTGCAGGCTGCCCGTTGAGATAGCCCAGTATGTATTTCGCCTTATCTGTGCCGGAAGCGATAAAACGGTGGCCATCCATCTGATGATAGATATTTTCCTTGTAAGTCTTTACCCTTCCGCCCTGATTTTTGACCAGTGCATATGCCACTGCATCTTCATAGACCCGTCCGTTGGCAGAGACCCTGCCTCCATCGCCAGTCCCTCCCACCAGGGAAATATTCCTGTGCTTCAAAGCTGAATGAATCGTAGTCAGCACACAGGCATCGTTTCCCGAACAAAGATCAATGCACACGGTATCCCTCTGGGATGCTTCCACCTTTCTCATATCTTCTTCCAGACGCCGGATGTATCTTACCGGCATCACGGATACCTGCTCCAGTACGTTGGCTGTTGCAAGGATGTTCTCCAGAAACGCGATCACACTGACACCTTTCTCAGTGACCTGGATATCGTAGCTCATCCCGATGCACCCGATGCTGGGCACTCCCGGGTAGAGCTCCTCCAGCTCTTTTACATGAGCGTCAAACTGACCGTCATTGGAAAAAAGCATGATAAACCGGGGATGGCTAAGACCCTGCACTGCCTCTTTCAGATTTCCATGACGGCTGGTGCCAAAAAACTGTCTCATTACGCCACTCCTTTCTTTCATGGTATCATTTTTTGTTTTTACTCATTATAGCGGATGCCCCGGTATATCGTCAATAGTACCAAAAGCAGAAAAACTGTATTGTATAGACCTGCCGAAAACGAATCTTCCCGGCAAATCCATACAATACAGCTTAAAACTTTTCTGACCAGAATTATATCTTAATTACGGCTTTCACAAGGTCCGTCTTATTGTTTACAGCTTCTTCATATGCTTCCTGCGCATGCTCCAGATCGAACTGATGGGTTACAATGCCTTTCACATCAATGGCTCCACTGGACACTGCCGCTATCGCCTTGGCATAAATATTTCTATAACGGAATACGGATTTGATCGTCGCTTCCTTGTCCATGATCTGTGCGAAATTGTAGTTGATCTCTTCCTGGGCGGAAAGTCCCACCAATACGATCGTACCGCCGCGGCGCACGAAGAACGGTGTCTGCGCGATTGTGACCGGGGACCCCGCCGTTTCAAATACTTTGTCAGCGCCTTTTCCGCTTGTCAGTTTTTTGATTTCTTCAAAGATATCCTGTGTCTTGCTGTTGATCACATGGTCTGCTCCCAGCTCTTTCGCTTTCTCAAGCCTTGCATCCACCAAGTCTGCCACAATGACCTTCCCGGCTCCATGTGCTTTACAGGAGAGTAATGTTACCAGCCCGATGCATCCGGACCCCAGGATAATGACAGTATCACCAACTCCTACCGCGCCCTGGTTCGCTGCATGAAAACCAACGGAAAGTGGTTCAATCAGGCAACCTTCCAGTGTAGATACATTATCCGGAAGTTTAAAGCACATGTTCTCCGGAAAAGCAATATACTCTTCATTGCAACCCTGCACCGGCGGAGTTGCCAAGAATACCACATCCGGGCAAAGATTATAATGCCCGCTCTTACATGCCTCACAGGTCCCGCAGGTAATCCCCGGTTCTAGCGCCACACGGTCTCCCGCTTTCAGGTTCTTTACTCCTTCTCCCACTTCCACTACCGTTCCGGCGCATTCATGCCCGAGCATAAAATCCTCTGACAGATCTACTTTATAAGCGCCGCACGCCCCCGTGTGGAAATAATGGACATCTGAACCGCAGATTCCTACATATTCCAGTTTTACGAGCACCTGGCCTTTACCAGCCTCTGGCACTGGAATCTCCTTGATCACCATATTGTCGATCCCACGCATAAAAGCGCCTTTTTGCATCTTCATATCCTGTCTGCTCCTTTTTTAAAAAATGAGGCTATCGGGAAATGCAGTTCCGGCTGTAGGATGAGCAGTGCTGTGTGGATTGGAGCGGACAGTGAGTCGGTTTTGTCCGTCTCAAACGGACGTC
>CAMWMT010000236.1 GCA_947175375.1 uncultured Clostridiaceae bacterium
CTTCGCAGCCGCTCTCCTTTAAGATCTGTTCCAGTTCCCGTTTGGAAAAGGTGCTGCCCCTGCCTTCCAAACTGTCAAAATACCTGCCCGTATGAGGCTCCATGGCTCCTGCCCAGTATTTCAGGCCATACCGGTTATCTGCTGCCAGTACCATATGGCCGCCGGACTTCAGGTATCTTCTCAGCCGCTTTAACGCTTCGATCTCCGGGCGCTCTCCCGGAAAATATCCTGCTGCCTGCTGTAGAACCCCCACTGCCACGATCCAGTCGTAAGCAGCTTCCATCCCGGACGCCAGCCGTTCCAGATTCCTCCACGGATCTCCGGCATAGACGGTCAGGTTCTCTGCATCCCCATGCCGCTTCACCAGAATACGGCTGCGGCTCATGCTCTCCTCCAGACAGATGACCTGTCCGGCTTTTTTGATAAATCCTCCGGTCAGTTGTCCGCTATCAGCGCCGAACTCCAGCACCGTATCTCCGGCGCTGATCGGAAGCCATTCCGTCAGATTCTCCCGCAAATGGGACAGATGATACAGCACCGGCCAGGAATCTTCCGTTCCCCGACGGCAGTCGTACCCTGCTTCCACCAGCTCCCGGATCTTCACATCCTCCGGACGCGGCTGTTCTGTCTTTAAGAGGTCCTCATCCCCATAGAAGACCGTCACATTTCCATATCGCTCGCTGTACCAGCCTGCACTGTCTTTTTCCTTATCTGTACCCATCCGGCCCGGCACCTCATTTCTCTCCATTTTCCACAGTGATCACCGTATTCATATCATAGAAACCAACCGTATCCTTATCCGAGAGCACAGTCATCCCTACCAGATCATAAAGCCGGTGGTATACCTTGAATTCATCTCCCACATAACCAGTACAGCCCAGTGATATGAGATAATCCCCACCTTGGAGATCAATCCGCTGGGTATAAGTGACGATCCTCGTCTCCCCCGCCTCCACGGTTCCGGTCTCCACCCGCTCGAACATGCTGTTGGTTCCAGTGATATCCGTTCCCTGTTTGTTCCGTATGGTGATCGTAAAGATGGGATTCTTCACCTGACTGTGAAAATACAGCTTCGCCTTCACCTGACAGGTGCTCCCCTTCTCTATGATACTGGAAAACTGTCCATACTGGTCTATGATGCCAAAGTCCACGATCTCCGCCTGCTTCTCCCCATAGTCGAGAATCGTCGGATTTACCTCAAAATGGTCCTTCCATGCCCTGCCTTCTGCCGTGTGCCGGTCGATCTCACTCTTTCCGCTCACATCCTCCAGCGTCTCCTCATCCAGCTGATGGACCAGAAGCTTCTTATACATATTGACCATGTCTTTGGGAGAACCCTCTGCCAACTTCACGCCCTTATTCAGAAGGACCACCCGGTCACAGTATTTGGCGATGCTGGTCAGATCATGGCTGACGAACAGGATCGTCTTTCCCAGTTTTTTAAATTCTTCAAATTTATGATAACATTTTGCCTGAAAAAATACGTCACCCACCGACAGCGCCTCGTCCACGATCAGGATTTCCGGATCGATATTAATCGCCACGGCAAAAGCCAGCCGCACAAACATGCCGCTGGAATAGGTCTTCACCGGCTGATGGACAAACTCGCCGATATCCGCAAAATCCAGGATATCCTGAAGCCTTTCATTGATCTCTTCCGCTGAAAAGCCCAGCATCGTGCCATTCAGATACACATTTTCCAGACCGGTATACTCCATATTGAATCCGGCACCCAGCTCCAGAAGAGCTGAGATCCGGCCGTTGATCTCCATGTCTCCGTCGGTAGCACTGAGGACACCTGTGATGATCTTCAGGATCGTGGACTTGCCGGAGCCATTGACTCCGATGATCCCTACAGTCTCACCCTGACGGATCGTCATGCTCACATCCTTCAGGGCGTAGTGCTCGGTATAGCATTTCTTCTTTGTCAGGCCAAGAGAATCCTTCAGACGGTCCCGGTTGCGGCTGTATAATTTATAGATCTTCGTAATATGTTCCAGCTTGATTGCTATGTTGTCCATAGATACCTCTTTTTCTGCTCTCTCCCTTGCCAGCACGGACGCCTGCCTGGGCATATATTCCTTCCAGCCAAGCAATCAGGGCTCTCCCCACTGCGTGGGTCCCTCCTTACCACAAGGGAAGCAGCGGTACTAAGCTCATGCTGCGCGTACCGCTTGCATTCGTTAAGGACCGGCGCCCTTCAATGGGGCTTCCAGGAACATATGCCCAGACAGACTGGGGCTGGCAAGCGATAAAGCAGTAATAAATTCATGTTATTTACAGCACATCCGCAAAATGTACCTTCAGTTTCTGGAATACATTCGTTCCAATTACCCAGATCAGCGCGGTCACTACCCAAAAATAAATGTTCATCCACCCGAGTCCCAGGATGGTATCAGTCTGAAACAGTGATGCCCGATAGCCATAGACGATGTAGCAGAGGGGGTTCAACTTCAGGACGATCAGAAACGGGTATTTTGCCAACAGGTCTTCCAGAGACCACATGATCGGCGTCATCCAGATGCCCACCTGCAGAAAGATATTGATGATCTGGCTCAGGTCGCGGAAAAAGACCACTAGCGCACTGGTCAGCATGCATACTCCTGTAACGAAAAGCATGAGGCAGGCACTGAAATAGACCACCTTCAACGTATGCAGCCCCGGGTAGTATCCGTACAGGGTGAACAGGAGCACCATGAACAATACAAAGAACGCATGGATGAACAACGCCGCGATTGTCTTTACCAGAGGCAGGATATTGATATTAAATACGACTTTTTTCACCAGATAATTGTATTCCAGCAGCGCGTTAGTCCCGTTGCTCAGGCTCTCAGAAAAATAGAACCAAGGCACAATGCCGCTGACCAGCCACAGGACAAAGGGCACGCTGATCCCCTTCTTCAGTTCCGCCGTAGCATTGTTCAGTCCGATCTGGAAGACGAACCAGTATACCAGCACGATGACCACCGGCTGGATCATCGCCCAGACTACGCCGAAATAGGAACCCGCATACCGGGTCTTAAAATCATTTTTGGATAATTTCCAGATCAGCCTCCGGTTCTTCCAGAAATCCAGAAATATATGGTCCGCCATACCGGCCCTCCTTACTTCTTCAGTTCCCGGATGCCGCCCCATTTCTGATCCTTCTCAGAGATGATGAGCTCCATCCCTTCCGGTATGGGCCAGTCTACGCCGATCTCCGGATCGTTCCATGCCAGTCCGCCTTCGTCATTGGAATGATAAAAATCTGTACATTTATAGGCAAATTCTGCAAAATCCGACAGCACCAGAAAACCGTGGGCAAAATTTTTCGGAATAAAGAACTGTTTCTTATTCTCTGCTGACAGAAGCACTCCGTGCCACTGACCGTAAGTCGCGGAACCTGGCCTTAAGTCCACTGCTACGTCGAACACTTCCCCGCTGACCACCCGGACCAGCTTGTCCTGGGGATAATTGATCTGAAAATGCAGTCCCCGCAACACGCCCTTTTTGGATGCTGATTGGTTATCCTGCACAAACTCCATATCGATGCCTGCTGCCGCATAATCGTTGTAATTGTAGGTCTCCATAAAATATCCGCGCTCATCCCCGAACACGGCCGGCGTGATGATCTTCAGCCCCTCGATCCCACAGGTCTCCACTGTGATCTTTCCCATCTTAACTTCCTCTCTTCCCCTTGTCTCAAAACCCGGACTTCGGATGCCTGCAACCGCATCTGCCCTCTGTCTGTTTCATAATTACAGTCCGTTGGCTACATCCACCAGATACTGCCCATATGCCGTCTTCATCAGCGGTTCTGCCAGCTTCAGAAGCTGCTCCTTATCAATGAATTTTCTCCGGAACGCGATCTCTTCGATACAAGAGATATAAAGCCCCTGCCTCTTCTGGAAAGCCGCTACGAAATCCGCCGCATCCAGTAGGGCATCGTGATTTCCCGTATCCAACCATGCAAAGCCGCGTCCCAGCGTCTCTACACGAAGAGTCCCTCTTCTTAAATACTCGTTGTTGATGCTTGTGATCTCGATCTCGCCCCGGGCGGAAGGTTTTACATTTTTTGCGATTTCCACTACGTCATTGTCATAAAAATACAGGCCGGGCACCGCATAATTGGACTTCGGATGCTCTGGCTTCTCCTCGATGGAAATCGCCATGCCGTTTTCATCAAATTCCACAACTCCGTACTCTCTCGGATCTCGCACATAATATCCGAAGATCGTTGCGCCGCTCTCATAGGTCGCCACTCGCTTCAGCACCTGGGAAAAACTCTGCCCATAGAAAATATTATCTCCCAGGATCAGCGCCACGCTGTCCTTCCCGATGAAATCCGCACCAATGATAAATGCGTCTGCCAGTCCTCTCGGCTGTTCCTGCACCGCGTATTCAAAACGCATACCCAGCTGTTCACCGTCTCCCAGCAGATCTTCAAACATCGGCAGATCCCGCGGTGTGGAGATGATCAGCACCTCCCGGATACCCGCCAGCATCAGGATGGATAAGGGATAATAGATCATCGGTTTGTCATAGACCGGCATGATCTGCTTCGATACTGCTTTCGTCAGCGGGTACAGCCTCGTTCCGGAGCCGCCCGCAAGTATAATTCCTTTCATTTCTATAAATGTCCTCCTATTTGAGTTCTGTTTGTATCCGAACACTGCCCGGGCACAAACTTGTTTATTATAATTCTTCTTCCAGAGTACGTAGCAGCAGATCACAGTCCGTCAGAAAATTCCTAGCAAACAGGAAATGCAGCTGCCCGCCAATCTCCTTTACTTCATAAAGCCGCACCGCCTGGTTGTCCGGCATAGCAGATAGCTGATATGTGCAGATTGGCTGAAAATCCTGTGTATAATCTGCATAATAGACCAATGCTCCCTGATAGCTTTCACCTACACAGGCATAATCACTGCTTACATAGAGCCTCCAGCCGTCTTCTGTAGGTTCACAGGAAGCCATCTCATTGTCCGCCACCGCAGGAAGCAGTTCCTTTGGCTCACTCCAGGTCACTCCGTCATCTTCGGAGATCATGCCCC
>CAMWMT010000237.1 GCA_947175375.1 uncultured Clostridiaceae bacterium
GGGGGGGGTGAATATTTCCTTTTAAATCCTGCACATTGCAAAAAGAAGACTTGCCCATCACGCGCTTCTGCAT
This sequence comes from uncultured Clostridiaceae bacterium, assembly GCA_947175375.1. Taxonomy (GTDB): domain Bacteria; phylum Bacillota; class Clostridia; order Lachnospirales; family Lachnospiraceae; genus Hominiventricola. The sequence goes on from CAMWMT010000237.1 coordinate 74, forward strand.
GACACGGCCTGCCACGCGGACCACCTGTCCTTCCATGACGTCATAATTCTCTTTAATGTCACTGCTGTGATGCGTCACATCATATTTTGTAATCTGAAACGGGTCTTTTCCCGCTGCCTGAAGCTCTGAAAGCTTCTCACGGCGTATCTTCAACAGCTGATTCAGATCCTGCTCCTGAACATTCTTTACTCCTGCCACTTTCTCTCACTCCTTAGTTTGCTCTCTGTATGCTGAGCACCTTGTACTGTACGATTCCCGCCGGTGCTTCCACCTCTACCACATCGCCTACCTGTGCGCCAATCAGCGCTCTGCCGATCGGGGATTCATTGGATATTTTATTCTGAAGGCTGCTTGCCTCTGAAGAACCAACCAGCTTGTATTCCTCTTCCTCGTCATATTCAATATCCAGGACGCGGACTACGCATCCGATGCTGATCCGGTTCAGGTCGATCTCCTCATCCAGAACCACCTCGGCATTCTTCAAGATCTTTTCGATCTGATCGATTCTTGCTTCAATATCACGCTGCTCATCCTTCGCCGCATCATATTCTGCATTCTCTGACAGGTCCCCCTGCTCCCTTGCCTCTTTGATCTTCTGAGCAATCTCTCTTCTCTGGACCACTTTCAAGTCCTGAAGCTCATCTTCCAGCTTTTTTAACCCTTCATAAGTCAGAATGTTTTTCTTTTCTGCCATCCTCTACACCTTCCAATCCATCATTTAATCACCCGCAAAAACCGGCAATCCTTAAAGAGACTGCCGACAGACATCACTCCTGCGGCAGCTCCCTACATAGTCAAAGTATTATAACTTACTGCCGAAATAATGTCAAGATGCTTTTCCCACTCCCTGACATCGAGCACCAGATTCCCTAATCCTGCTTCTCCGCCTTTGGGAAGAAGCACCAGTAAAAGCCCGTATTCCTCCATGGCTTCCTCCGCCAGTTCTTCAAATGCGTCTTCCCGGTCTGTGACCAGATAGAAGATATTCAGGTCCTTCATCAGATATTCCGCTATCTGCGCGATCTGATACGCTGGTCGGTCTTCATCATCGATCAGGACCAGTTCCATATCCTTTCTGGCGATTCCTTTCTCCCGGCGGAAATAGGTCACGATCCGCGGAGTCATTCCCATATACATGGAAAAACTTCTGCGCTCCTCTGCTGCCTTTGGCTCCTGCAGCATCTCTTTCTTCCTGAACCATGAAAAAATCTTCTGGAAAAACCGCATCTGTCGATCCTCTGACGAGCTCTTTTCCTAAGTATATGTCAGAGCGCCTGAATTAAATCCTCTAATTTTTCCAGATCTTCCACCTCGTTGATCCTGGCGCGAAGCTTCGCAGAATGCGGATACCCCGCCGTGTACCATGCTACATGCTTTCGCATCTCGCGGATACCTGTATAGCTGCCTTTATATTCCACCAAAAGGCGGGCATGACGGAGGATCATCTGCTTTACTTCCTCTACAGTCGGCAACGCTTTTTTCTCTCCTGTTTCCATCCAGTGCAGGATCTGCCCGAAGAGCCACGGATTCCCCTGCGCACCCCGTCCGATCATGATCCCATCACAACCGGTCTCTTTTAACATCGCCTCTGCGGATTCCGGCGAGACGACATCTCCGTTCCCGATGACCGGAATGCTCACTGCTTCCTTCACCTGTCGGATAATATTCCAGTCCGCCTTTCCCTGATAATACTGTTCTCTCGTCCGTCCGTGAACCGCTATTGCTGCCGCCCCGGACGCTTCTGCGATTCTGGCAATCTCCACAGCATTGACATGTTCTGCGTCAAATCCTTTCCGGATCTTCACAGTCACAGGCTTTTTGATCGCTTTTACTGTCTTTGTTACAATCTCTTCGACCAGTGCAGGATTTTTCATAAGCGCCGAGCCCTCTCCATTGCCTGCTACCTTTGGTACGGGACAGCCCATATTCAGGTCCAGGATGGAAAATGGCCGTTCCTCGATCCTTTTGGCCATCTCACTGATGACATCTGCATCCGAGCCAAACAGCTGCAGGGATACGGGAGGCTCCCTGTCATCAATCGAAAGCAACGCCTCTGTATTTTTGTTCCGGTAATAGATCGCTTTGGCGCTCACCATCTCCATACACAGAAGTCCTGCTCCCTGTTCCTTGCAGAGCAGGCGAAATGGCAGGTCGGTCACGCCTGCCATCGGAGCCAATATCAGATTATTTTCCAGTGTTACATTTCCGATCTTCAATGTTTTTACCATAGGCTATGCCTCACCCTGGAAAAACACATGGTAATACATCTCCAGCGCCTGTAACAGATCCGATTTTTCTCTCTGTATCTGCCGGATCTTCAACTCACTGCCAATCTCATCAAAGAAAAAATCATTCTCCTGTGCCGTCACTTCCAGAAGGAGCTTTCCTTCTTCATCAAACACCAGTGTCAGGACACCGCCCACATCCTCCGTAAAAAGAACACACAAGATCTTCAGCTCATCCTGGATCTGAGACGGCAGGCTTTTAAAATCTTCATTCAGATAGTATTTCTGCTCATAGGAGCTGGCGCCGCAGAGCACCACACGTTCCTGATACATTCTCTCACCTCTTATATATAGCCATACAGTCCCCGCACAGACACTTCTCCTGCGTAGACCCGAGTTACGCTTCCGTCTGCCTTACAGACGACCAGCTCTCCTGCCTCGTTGATCCCGTCAGTCGTTCCTGTGTATTCATTTCCGGGTTCCAGTACCCGGATCTCATGCCCACGGTTGACACAAAGCTCATTATATCTCTGACGCAGCGACGACAGGTCTTCCGTCCGCAGAAAGACCTCATACAACCTTTCCAGTTCTTCAAGGATCTCCGCCGTCAGCTCTGCCCTGCAGATCTTCTCTCCAAGTTCCACACAGAGCGAACCTGCCATATCTTTGATCTCTTCCGGAAAGTCCTCCTGATTGACGTTGAGGCCCGCACCGATCACCACATGGTTGATATAGTCAATCTCCGTGCTCATCTCTGTCAGGATGCCACATACCTTTTTCCCATGAATCACCACATCATTCGGCCATTTGATCCCGGCAGGCAGCCCGGTCACTTTCCGGATGCCTTCTGCAACTGCCATCGCCATCAGAAGCGTCAGACGGGAAGCATGCTCTGGTCGGATCTGAGGACGCAATAGCAGCGTCATCATGATATTCGTGCCCTTCGCGGCAGACCATCCCCGGCCTCTACGACCTTTTCCTCCGGTCTGCTCCTCCGCCACGATAAGTGTCCCTGCCGGCGCTCCTTCCTCTGCCAGCCGTTTTGCATGAGTATTCGTAGAATCCACCGTCTCCAGACAGATACAGTTTCGCCCCATCCATTCTGTACGAAGCCGACTTCCAAGTTCCGCCACAGTCATAACATCCGGAATCTTCTCAATTCGATATCCTTTGTTCTTTACTGCTTCGATCTCGTAACCATCTTCTTTTAGCTGACGGATCACTTTCCAGATGGCCGTCCGGGAGACGCCAAAATGCTCACAAATCTGCTGTCCAGATACGTATCCTTCACTCGCTCTTAAGATTTTCAGTAATTCCGTCTTCATATGATCCCTCCTAGACGCAGCAGAGAAAGTATCCCGCAGGTCAGCATACAGACTGCCAGAAGCGCTTCGATCAGGGCAGCCGTCACACGGTTTTTCATCCATTCCCGGATGCTGCCCAGAACGTACAAAAGTGTCCCTGCAAAAAATGCTGCAGTTACACAGACCGCTCTGCTCGATCTGTCAGAACCGGTCACAAAGCCAAGAGTCAGAATCAGCAGGCTCAGCCAGACAGAGAGCATTCTGTAATTTTTTTCCAGAAATCTCATGGTATATCCTTCACTATGCGCCCAGTGTAGCTGCCATCACTGCCTTGATCGTATGCATACGATTCTCGGCCTCGTCAAATACCACAGACTGTTCGGACTCAAACACTTCATCCGTCACTTCCATGGCATCAATACCAAATTTTTCGCTGATTTCCCTGCCAATCGTTGTCTTCAGATCATGGAAAGCGGGAAGACAATGCATAAAGACTGCCTGCGGTCCGGCATTTTCCATTACAGCGCGGTTCACCTGATAAGGAAACAGGTCCTTGATACGTTCTGACCAGATCTCATCCGGCTCACCCATGGACACCCACACGTCCGTGTAGATGACATCCGCACCCTTTGTTGCCTTCTCTACATCCTCTTCCAGTGTGATCTTTGCTCCGGTTTCTGCCGCAATTTCCTCACACTGCTTTACCAGCTCCTCTGACGGCCAGTATTTCTTCGGCGCGCAGGCGGTAAAATCCATACCCATCTTCGCACAGCCTACCATCCAGGAATTACCCATATTATAACGGGCATCTCCCATATAGACCACTTTCACCTTCAGTGTGCCAAAATGCTCCCGGATTGTCAGAAGATCCGCCAGGATCTGGGTCGGGTGAAATTCATTGGTCAGCCCATTCCACACCGGAACTTTGGCGTGCTTTGCCAGCTCGTCCACGATCTCCTGTCCAAAACCACGATACTCGATTCCTTCATACATGCCGGCAAGTACGCGAGCGGTATCCGCGATACTTTCTTTTTTACCAATCTGAGACCCGCTCGGCTCCAAATAGGTCGTTCCCATGCCCAGATCATGCGCCGCCACTTCAAAGGAACATCTGGTACGGGTACTTGTTTTCTCAAAGATCAGCGCCACATTTTTCCCGCGCAGTGTATCCATCGGGATGCCTTTTTTCTTCTTCTCCTTCAGTTCCGCTGCCAGATCCAGAAAATGCAGGATCTCTTCCGGCGTAAAATCAAGCAGTTTTAAAAAATCTCTTCCTTTTAAATCCATATTGAACCCTTCCTCCATGAAAAAATGGGGGCTGTCGGAAGATGCAGCCCTGGCCGTATGATAAGCGCTCGTATGGAGTGTATCGGACACTGAATCGGCTTTGTCTGTCTCAATCGGACTCAGAC
>CAMWMT010000238.1 GCA_947175375.1 uncultured Clostridiaceae bacterium
AAGAGAGACTCTTGAGTCCGTTTTCCAGGCATACACTGGAACACTTCTCTTCGTCTCACATGACCGCTACTTTATCCGGCAAGCTGCAGAATCTCTGTTAATATTTGAAAATGATACGGTACACTACTATCCTTTCGGATATGAACACTATGTAGAGCACTGCCGGAGAAATGCCATATCCCCGGATCACTCCGCACAGATACAGGCAGAAGAGCAGGCGCTTCTTTCCGGCCTCCGCAGTGTTCCAAAAGCAGAACGGCACAGGCTGCGGGAGATTTCTACAGAAGAAGCGTTTGAAGAATGGACGCTTCAAGCTGCAGAAGAACCGCTAAAGCAGATTCGGACAAAACTGGAACAGTTTTTAATGGAAAAGGATATTTTAAAGGAATGGGAAGATGATTCATACCGCAGAACGGTCTCAGATGAAGAAAACGACCTAAATCGGGCTTATACAGATGCATGCCTGAGATGGTATGAACAATGGCAAGAATTTCATCCGGAGTCAAGCGATGCTCCATAATATCGACAGCAAACTCAAAAGGGGCGTCGAAAAATATAGTCCCGGCTGTATGATAAGCAGCGCTGTGTGGATTGGAGCGGACACTGAGTCGGTTTTGTCCGTCTAAAGCGGACGCCTGAGTCCGATTGAGACGGACAAAGCCGATTCAGTGTCCGATACACTCCATACAAGCGCTTATCATACAGCCGGGACGCCTTTCCCGACAGTCCCTTATCACTTTCTTCTCAGTTATACTCGTGAGCACATTCATCTGTCTACAAATCTATTCGTTCACGAGAATTAAATCGATTCAGAACCGATAATACGCATATACCAGCGCCCCTGCAGCTCTTCCCAATGCCATGGACAGTATCAGCCACGGCAACCCTGTCTTCAGGCGGATCCTCCGGCTGAAGATGGGAACTGTATCCACGATCTCCGTCAGGGCCATGGCCCAGGCACCCGTGAAGATGCCTGAAAAAAGCCCAAAGGACACCACGCCCGCCATCCCAACCGGTATCGAGATCTGGTAAATACTGACCAGGTTTCCAAGAATACCACCAATTGCTGCGGCGTCCTCATAATACAGAATATATTTTGCCGTGTGGGTCTTCCCCGCAAAACGGGAAACTACTCCAAGAGCGATTAGAAACGCGAACATGCCGCCTGCCACCGCAAACCCGCTGCTCAGCCCCAGAATTCCCAAAAGTATCTGTCTAATCCACATCGATATTCGTCTCCTCACGGTTGCAGCCTTCAATCAAAGTCGTATTCACATCATCCTCATACTGGCGCATCTGCACCTCCATGGGAGTCGGGTCCTTCGTAATCCGTTTCCCGCCGAAATGGTTATAGAATACGATAATACCAACAGCAATTCCAATGGAGTAAGTGAGCTCCAGCATGGTGAATCCGTCCGATGGTTCCCCCATGATCAAATGGTAGACCTGATTAAATACCTGGGTCACACCTACATCATTATTAAAGGTCATGATCGAAAACGCAGAACCGATAAAGATCATAATACACAGAATGACTACCTTCACCATGCTCCATCGATCCCTTGCATACTCTGAAGATTCGAAATCAATGATAAAATCCGTCTCTCCCATGTTCTGTATCTCCAAATCCGGATAGACCTCATGGATCAGCTCCACTACTTTCATGATCGAAAAGATATACCGATTGCTTTTCTCTGCCTGGATCTTTAAAAGCTTTAACGTTTTCAATCTGTTTTTTACGGAGGCATTGGTACACTCCAGCTTCGCCACATCTCCCAGCCTCACATCGATATGATCCACTTCGATATTCTGATCGATCTTGATATACAGAATCTCACTCATCCCGTCCATACCTCCGTCATCTCTGACCATATCATCTGCATTTTCTGCCTGTTTTATACATAAGGAACTGTCCATTAATAACTTGTGCATTTGACTTGTCTAAATCCGCACAGCCTGCGTTGTCATCAGTCAGCGTACCTCGGTACGCCTCCTTCTTCCTCCTTGCCTGTACGAATTTATCCTGCGTCATCTGCACAAGTTATTTTCGGACAGTTCCTAACTCACCAGTTTTTCCCGCATCTGCTTCAGTATCTTTTTCTCCAGGCGGCTTACCTGTACCTGTGACACCCCCAGCACCTGCGCTACTTCCGTCTGGGTCTTATCCTGCATATATCTCATAACGATCAGTTTTCTGTCTGAATCCGTTAATTCCTGAAGAAGCTGTTCTAGTACCACACGATTGATGAGCTGCTGCATCCCGTTTCCCTGATTCTGATTCTCCATCCGATCCAGAAGGCAGACCTCACTCCCGTCCTTCTGGGGAATGGTCTTATAGATAGATTCTACCTCCGCTGAGGATTCCAGCGCCATCGCAATATCCTCTCTGGGCAGCTCTGTAACCGCAGACAATTCTTCCAGGGTTGGCTCCCGTCCTGTTTTCTGACGAAAAAGCTCTGTCTCCCGTTTGATCTTCCAACAGTTCTCCTTCAGGGTGCGGCTGACTTTCACAATTCCGTCATCCCTCAGAAACCGCTTGATCTCTCCTGCGATCATAGGTACTGCATAGGTAGAAAATTTCACCTCATACGAAGTGTCAAACTTATCGATCGCCTTTAAAAGTCCCATGGCCCCAATCTGGAACAGATCCTCCATATCCGTTCCCCGTCCGTTAAAACGCTTGACAATGCTCCAGACAAGTCCCATGTTTTCTTCCACTAACTGTTCTCTTGCTTCCTTATCCCCATGGTGTGACCGTTCTATCAGAACCATCGTCTCTTCCATAAAGATAATCAGCCCCCCTGTTGCACATGACTCTTGCAGATCCGTTTCTTCATATAGACCGTCGTACCCGCTCCGGGACTAGACCGGACTTCTACCTGATCCATAAATGCTTCCATAAACATAAACCCCATACCAGACCGTTCCAGCTCTGGCCTGCTCGTATACAAAGGTTCCATTGCCTGTTTGATATCTTCCATACCGACTCCTTCATCCGTGACCCATAGCTCCACGGTCTCATCATTCAGCAGAGCACGAACCACAACTGTATGTACGCCATCCGGATATCCGTGTATGATTGCATTGGTCACTGCTTCCGATACCGCCGTCCGGATATCTGCCACCTCTTCCAGCGTCGGATCAAGCTGGGTCACAAAAGCCGCAACTGCGACTCTTGCAAACCCTTCGTTCTCTGATATACTGTCAAATGCCAGTGTCATCTCATTCTTCATACTGCTTCCTCCCCATCCAACTGAATATATCTCTGAATTCCCGACAGCGACAGGATCCTCTGAATCTGTCTGTTCATATGACTGAGTATGATCCGCCCATTCAATGCCCTCATGATCTTATAACGTCCGATCAGCATCCCGATCCCTGCACTGTCCATAAATATCGTCCGTGTAAAATCAAATTCCACCTCATCCACAGGCTGATTGCTCACTGCACGGTCAATCTCTGTTCGTATATCTTCCGTATAATGATGATCCAGTTCCGCCGGCAGGCTGACCACCAGCCTGCTGCCCTTCATTTCCATCCACTCCACAATGGCACCTCCTATTATAATTCCGTATAGAAAGGGGCTGTCCCAGGAAATCTCCTGAAACAGCCCCTCACTTACAGGGTTTTTCTTTTGAATCAGCAGCAGGCGCACTTTACAGCCTTCCTGCCCTCATCGATTATTCTGCAGGCAATCCTGCCAAAAACCTGGCAGAATCTGTCGCCTTTCTCGTATTCGGGTATTCTTCAATTACTTTTTGATAGTAAATTCTGGCATTTTCTATATCGCCCCGCCCATGGCATGACCGCGCCAGGAAGTAAAGTGCATCCCCTTGTGTATTATCCAGGTTGTAACACTTTTCCAGTGCCTCATATGCAGCGTCATAGTCCCTTGCCTGATAGGCATCATAACCTGTCTTGTACAGCTCTGCCACGGCCTCTGTCCCCACCTGGGCAAACAGAGAATCATACAGAACCTTTCCGTCTTCTGTCAGTGTCTCCTTCTCAATCTGCTCCAACTGTTCCAGAGAGCCCGCCATATTCTCCTCCGCAAAGAAACGGTATGCTTTCAGAAGCTCTTCGTGAGACTCCAGCTTCTCCGCAGCCTCACCTGCCGCCTGGACTGCCGCATCTGACTCCTGCCGCAGTGTCTCCATCTCCGCTTCCAGACTCGCCAGTGCCGCTGTCTTCGCCTCTACCTGATCGCTATAATCGGCAACTGCATCATTCAGCTCGGAGCTCTTCATCTGCTGCTGTGCCGGAAGGATCAGAAACCACATGACTGCCACACCGATGGCGATCCCGATCGCCACATTGATCACGGAATGAAGCCCGGTATTGTCTTTCACCCCAACAGGCTGGATGATCGTCTCATTTCCGCTCACATAAGAAACGGAGTCTTTCTTCTCCTTTTTCTCTTCCCTGCGGACCTGCCTGCGAGGTTGCCTTCCCTCTGCTTCATCCAGCTCCTTGATATAACGGAGCGCTGTCGTATTGGTACGGTCAATGTCAAGCGCTTTCCTCAACTCAGACCGAGCTCTTCCAAACTCATCCGTCCTCATATATAAAAGAGCCAGAAGCTGATGCCCTTTCAGCAGATTGGTATTCGTAGACAGTATCTTCTTAAGCTGAATGATCGCAAGGTCGTAGCTTCCCTGCTCACAGTACAAAAGTGACTGGTTGTACTTCTTGATCGTCGTATTGATCACCTGAAGTCTTGCGGGATTTTTCTGGACCGATTCAATATAATAATCCGCCAGATTGTCCTCCTTCTGAAAATTTTTACTGAGGATCCACTGGGACAGCGCCTCCACCATATCTCCCATCTCGAACTGAACAAGTCCCAACAGGTTTCTCGCATCTGTATTCTTCTTATTGATCTTCAGACTCTGACGCAGAGAGACGACCGCACCCGACAAATCTCTTACCTTCGCCTTATCCAGTCCTTCGTTATAATATGCGTTGGAGATCTGAAGCAACCTGCGGTAACGGGAC
>CAMWMT010000239.1 GCA_947175375.1 uncultured Clostridiaceae bacterium
CATTAAGCTGAATCTCCTGCTGGAACTGGTGAAAAATCCGGAGCTGAATGATAATATGACGTGCGATGATGGCCAGGTGGTGCGATGGGATCAGCCCATGATGTCTCTTGAACATGTGCCTTTGTACAGTAAAAATGAAAGTGTCCAGCGGCTGGTCAGGGAACAGCAGCAGCTGAATGAGGAATTTGGCAGATTGGCAGTGGAATATGGGAAACATCCGGAAGATGCCACGCTTCTGAAACAGATGATGGAGCTGGGAGAGCGACGGAGCCGTGTCAGAGATTCCATGCACCGGATTGAGATGGATATGCTGGAACTGTACAGCCAGGCAGAAGAAAAACGGCAGTCCAGGAAAAAACTGAACTGGCGGGAAAGACAGGCGATCGAACGGGTGGATCTGGGAGACTATGAAGGAGCGAAGAATATTCTGCGGGATACGCAGTGGGAGCAGGAGATTCGCCAGGCAGAAGAAGTGGCGGAAGCTGCTGTGGAATCCATACGCGAATATATATCCGGGAAACGTTCCCTGATCTCCACCCTGATGGTTACCGGACCAGATGCTGAGGCCAGGGAAGAGATCGTATCCATCTATGAACGATGCTGCGGTCTGGCTGAAAAATATGGGGTTGAGATGCAAATCCTCTGTAATTACGCAGAATTCTTAAGAAAGCAAAGAGCATATGTGCAGGGCCTTCAGGTCGCGGAGAGACTGGAACGGTATTATGAACAAAGGCCGGAGACGGATGAGGCAGACCGTGCCGTGCTGTTGTTCGTGCTGGGAATCCTCTATGGAGCAAACAGGGATCTGTACAGAGCAGAAACAGCGCTTCGGAAAGCAGTTACGCTCTATCGGCGTATAGCAAAAAAGGATCCTGGGAAACATATGGCAAATATGGCAAGATGCATCAACAGCCTGGCCGTTGCGCTTCATCATCTGAATCAACTGGAAGAAGAGGAACAACTGCTGCGCGAGTCGCTGGAGATTTGGCGTCGTCTGGCGGCAGAGAATTCTTCTGCTTATGAGGAAGACCTGGCCTTAATCTGCAGTAACCTGGCGATCTTGATGATGAAGAGAAATAAGACAGAAGAAGCAAAAGACCTGTTTAGCGAAGCGCTTCAGATCCGCCGTCGTCTGGTTCGGACCCAGACCAATCATTCGGATGTTCCCCGAGCGAATCTTGCGAGAAACTGCTACGATTTTGCGATCTTTATGTCCAAGATCAACCAGATGGAGGAAGCAGAAAGGTTATATCAGGAGGCTCTGGATCTTAGGCTTCATCTGATGCAGAACAATCCGGCTGTCTACAGCGCAGACCTGGCATGCACCTATCATAATCTTGCCAGCTTCAGAAACAAAATGAACCAGCCGGATGAAGCGGAAAAGCTGTATCATAAGGCGTTGGAACTCCGCCGCCATCTGGCCCAGGCGAATCCGGCAGCCTATGAACCGGATCTTGCTAAAAGCTGCGAAAAGCTGGCATTTCTGTATTATCAGGTATACCGTCTGGCAGAAGCCGAGCAATTATACCGGGAAGCGCTGGAGATCTGGCGCCGTTTGGCAGAGAAGAATCCGGAAGCATATGAATGCTTCGTGGCTGGAAGCTGTGTCCATCTGGGAGATGTGCTGTGTGCGCAGAAGCAGAATCCAGAAGAGAGAGAACGGCTCTATCGGGAGGGACTGGCTGCCTACAGCCGTCTGGCAGAGAAGAATCCGGAGGTATATGATGAGGATGTAGCGGTAAGCTGCAGCGGTCTGGCTCTTTTGCTTCAGGCTGATGGGCGGCTGGAAGAGTCAGAGAAATTGCAGCGCCGGGGTCTCGAGATCCGGGAACGTCTGACGTCTGTCCACCCGGAAATCTATGATCCTTATCTGGCGGAAAGCTGTAACCGTCTGGCTAATCTGCTCATGGTCAGGGAGCAGTTTCAGGAGGCGGAGACGCTGTATCGCAGGGCTTTGGACATTCGCCGCCGTCTGATGCAGGCAAATCCGGATGCTTATCAAATGGAAACTGCCAGAAGCTGTCATGACCTGGCTGTGTTCTATAAAAACAGGGATCAGAAAGAGAAGGCGGAAACTCTTTATCGGGAGGCATGGAGGATCTATCATCAGTTGTCAGAAACATATCCTGCTTCATATGACGTATATTTATCCCCTTCCAGCTTTAATCTGGCAGTGTTGCTGAAGAACATGGGAAAATACGAAGATGCCATCGGTTTCTGCCGAGAAGCCCTTGCTGCGGACCGCCGTATGGCAGCCGCTAATCCGGGACTCTATGCAGAATATCCGGCAGAATCCGGATGCTTTCTGGCAGATCTGCTATATGACAGAGATCGTGAGGAAGCAACTCTTTTGTACCAGGAAGCCCTGCAGATCTATGAGGGGAAGCCGGGAAGGGATGCAGAAGTGCAGCGTATACGAAAGATTCTGGAAAAACAGATGTAAAATGATAAAAAGGGATTTTCAGCCTTGACGGAGATTCATAAAAAGAAGCCGCCTGCCAGTGCGAAGTTGGGGTGCACTGGCGGACGGCTTTTTTCGGATTTGCTTGTAAGTCTATAGACTATAAAGTAAAATCATTCAATTACTCCGTGTAAAAAGGCGTTCAAAATATTTTGCGGAGCATCATAATAAAAGCTGCTGTTGTAATCATCGATCTTGTCGCTGACATAGGAATGATAGGCTTCAAACAAAGCATCTACAACAGGGATTTTCTTTTCTCTTGCGATACCAAGAATAAGACGTTTATATACTTTTCCCATATCCCAGTGACTGGGAACGGCATACAGGGCATCTGCAACATTGTCAAATGTTCCAGTGGAGACAGCCGTTTTTTCAATGAAGTAGTCGCTGACGGTATCAATATTGTCGCTGTGATAGACATCAGCGAGGTCGTAGATCTTTTCAATAGCGGATCTGCCCAGTGTATCCACGATATCTGCCCGTCTGTTTTTGGTTCTTCTGGCAATATAATCGATCAGGCTGCAGGTAAAGAACAGGTCATTTTCTTTTTTATCTTCTCTTCCAGTCATCTCTCTTTTCTCCTGTTTCAAAAGTAAGACATTTTAATGCTTCAATAGAACAAAAGTTTATCTGGTGTGTGGGATATTTGAATCTGGCAAGGGACCAGAACTGGTCTCTTGTGAGGATGCCGTCGATGTAGTCGGCAATGTAATTATAAATCTGGTCATTTGCCATTGCACCGATGACAATATCATAACTATGCGGGATACCATGTCGGCAGTTGATGATAAAATCCAGCCATTCTTCTGTCATTTCTTTAAATTCCAGGATGCGCAGATTCGTGTTCAGGCGTACAGTATAGATGTTTACTATGGGAGTATCATATCGTCTTGCCCAGCGCTCTGCCTGCTCTCTTATGACTGTGCAGTAGAAGCCTGGACCGAAATCTTTTGTATTCCTGCCTCTTATGATTTTAGGGTGTCTGACGGTGGTATAGCTGCCATGATATACAGTCATTTTTCCCATCTGGAAAGTCTCCTTTGAGATGATTTTCGTGCATGTTTCTTTTTCTTATTCTATCGTATTTATTCATTTGGTACAAGATGCAATAAAAAGATTTAATCTATTTAATACTGGTCACAGGACGATTATAGTTGGACAATGATGAGCCAATGAAGTATAATATAAAAAAGATAATATATTATCTAAAAATGGGTAAAATATCATAAAACAGTTAATATATTATCTATAATGAAAAAAGATATTGCGTGAATCAGAAGGAAACGATATTAGATATGAATAAAAGGAGATGCAGTCCGGTGACAGGTTTATTATGGGAGACAGCAGAGGAGATCAATGAGAATCTTGCAAAACGCGTGCGGAACATCAGAAAGCGCAGAAAGATCTCTCAGGAAGAGCTGAGCCGGAGAAGCGGGGTTAGTTATGGTTCCATAAAAAGATTTGAGTCATCCGGACAGATTTCGCTACTGTCTTTGACAAAGATTGCTATGGCTCTGGATTGTGCAGATGAGATCAGAGGACTGTTCACAGATGTTCCATATCAGAGTATTGAGGAGGTTATTCGTGAGAAACGTTGAAAAGCTGCAGGAGGTATTGCTAAGCCAGAGTAAAAGATATACAGTAACTGTACAAATATAGTGAATCGTAAATTAGTAAATCATAATTGACTAAATAATAATGACGTGATATGGTATAGACAATACAGAACGGAGGTAAAAGTATGTTTATTGGCAGAGAGCGTGAGCTTGCCTCCTTGAACAGGCTATATACATCGGATCGGTTTGAATTTGTAGTTATCTATGGCCGCCGACGTGTGGGGAAGACTGCGCTGATCAATCAGTTTATAAAAGACAAAAAGGCAATATACTTTATGGGAGTGGAGAGCAATGCAAAGCAGAATCTGGAAAATCTCAGCAAAAATATACTGGAATATGGTACAGGAATCCAGGCGGCAACGGCTTTTTTATCTTTTCAGGCAGCATTGGAGTATGCGTTTCAGCTTGCTGAGAATGAACGGTTAGTCCTGGTTATTGATGAATATCCATATGTAGCCCGATCGGACAAGAGCCTTGCTTCTACGCTCCAGCTTCTGATTGACCGCTATAAAGACCATTCAAAATTGATGCTGATCCTCTGCGGATCTTCCATGTCTTATATGGAAGATCATGTGCTGGCCTATAAAGCGCCTCTATATGGCAGACGGACAGCGCAGATGAAGATACTGCCTTTTGATTTCGCAGATACCTGTCGGTATTTTCAGAATTTTTCCGATGAAGAGAAAGCACTGATCTATGGTATTGTGGGGGGCACGCCTCAATATCTGCTGCAGATGGATGACAGATTGAGTATTGAGGAAAACATCAAGAATACGTTTTTAAATCCGATTTCCTCTCTTTTTGAAGAGCCGGAAAATCTGTTAAAGCAGGAAGTGCGGGAACCGGCGCTTTACAATGCAATCATCACCGCTATTGCAACGGGAGCTTCCCGCATGGCGGAAATCTCTACTAAAG
>CAMWMT010000240.1 GCA_947175375.1 uncultured Clostridiaceae bacterium
GAATTTTTCAGTTATTCTTAAGAAATCTTATGAATTGCTTCAGACACAAAAATCCATAAACATGGTATGCTATGTGATGAAAGAATATGGCCTTTTTACGTCATTCATCATATTTTTACAGCAAGACACCACAGGATTTCCTGTGGAATGGATGGCTCACAGGCATAGGACCGAAAAAGATACATAAGAAAGGGCTGAAAACAGATGGAACGTCGGCAGAATATGACGGAACGAGAACGGATGAGAAGACGGGAACATATACGAAGAAAGCAAAAACGCAGGCTCCGCAGGAAGATCAAGCGGATTTGTCGGATGATCATGATGTTGATCCTGTTGATCGCTGCAGTCTGTCTGGCCGTATTTGTATTAAAGAAGACAAATGTTCTTCCCGGACATAATAATTATAAGATGGAAAAGCCTATCCAGAGAACAGAAGCAGAAGTGCGGAAGAAACTGGAAGAGATGGCCAAAAAGGACAAAGGTTATAAAGATATCGTGGAACATTACGATGACTATCCGGAAACATATCTGGCAGCACTCGCAAATAACCCGGAGATGCTGGATTATGTGAAAGGATATCCGGACAGTCAGGGAGTATCGGATGCAAAGCTCACCAAAGCAGAGAAGAAAGAAGATTATCCATTATTTATCCAGTGGGATAAGCGCTGGGGCTATGCTTCTTATGGGGCCAGCAGCATCGGAATCTCCGGATGCGGGCCAACCTGTCTGTCCATGGTGATCTATGCGCTGAAGGAGAATGAACTTGCCACACCGGATAAAGTAGCCCGTTATTCCGAAGAACAGGGTTATTATATAGAAGGAACCGGAACCTCCTGGGAACTGATGACAGAAGGCGCAGCCGCTTTTGGAGTGACAGGCACGGAACTGTCTCTGGATGAAAATTCAATGAAACAGGCACTGGATGCAGGACATCCAATCATCTGCGCCATGAGAGCAGGAGATTTTACAGCCGCAGGTCATTTTATCGTGATTCACGGATATGATAAAAAAGGCTTTCTCATCAACGATCCCAATTCCAGGACAAGAAGTGATAAACACTGGACTTTTGATGATCTGAAAGGACAGATTAAAAATCTGTGGTCTTACCAATGATTGTGACAAACTCAGTCCCGGCTGTTTGATAAGCGCTCGTATGGAGTGTATCGGACAGCTGGGACTGAGTTTCCTGCCCCCTCTATTTTTCCCGCAACTGGACCACATTGGCAGCCCTTCGTTTGTTGTCTTCCTTCATTGCTGCATAATGCTTTCTGGTTGTATTGACATTTTTGTGTCCCAATACATCTGCGACCAGATAAATGTCGCCGGTCTCCTGATAGAGTGATGTGCCGTAAGTACTACGGAGCTTATGTGGCGTAATTTTTTTTGCTGTAGCAGTGGAAGCGTATTTTTTGACCAGACGTTCCACAGAGCGAACCGTGATTCGGGTGTTTTTCTGTGAGATAAATAGTGCATTCTCGTGTCCTGGTTCCGGCTCCATGGTTAGTCGTTCCTCCAGATAATTCCGGAGCATTTCTTCTGTTTCTTCCCCAAAATAAACAATGTCTTCATTGCCGCCTTTTCGGATGACTCGCATGGCGCCATTATCAAAATCCAGATCTGAAAGATCCAGCCCAACCAGTTCTGTCACCCGAACGCCCGTTACAAGCAACGTAACAACGATCGCCAGATCCCGAAGTTTATTTTTATTGTGCCAGACCTTCTGACTTTTGGACAGCTTTTCTCCTGATTCAATATTGTCGATCAACTGCGCAACCTCGTTGGCATCCATACGGATAATATTCTTTTCTTTGATCTTTGGCACATCTACTACGGATGGCGCATTTTTCTGGATCATTTCCTTTTTATGATAATATCCGAAAAATGTATTTAGCGTTGCCAGTTTTCTTGCCTTTCCTTCCTCATGGTTCCGAAAGACCTGCCCGTCCTTTTCATAATAGGTAAGGAAAGACAGATATTCCTCGATATCCACCGGCTGCAGATCATCCAGGACAGAGACAGGAAGCGTACGTATGTCCTTGTCCTTAAAATATGGATTCTCAGTCTTCAAAAAATAGAAAAAGGTACTTAGATCATATGCATAGTTTCGACGGGTATTTGTCGCTTTTTTGATCTCCATAGCACGGAAAAAATCACCGGTAAACGCGGGTAGATCCTTTTGTAGTTCACGTAATTTTTTTATGTTAATTAAATCCATTTGTTCATGGTATGATAATGTTGCCATGAATACAACCTCCTTTATTGTTGATTTCAGTTTTGGCAAATGTTTACGTTAACGAGTATAAATTATTAGAATTAGGTGCTTGTTCTGCATAAGTTTTCCATGGTATAATCGGAACAGATATATGGTCGGATGCAGGTTTGACAGATCCTCAAAGTCAATGCCGATATGCATCCGCCTGTTTTCTGTGCAATTGATACAACTGGAAAGAATTTCGTGCCGATTATATAATTATCACGTCGTAAAACTGCCATTTTGCGACATGTTTGATATAACTATATTGTACTGCTTCTTTCCATATATTGCAAGTAAAAATATAACATAATTAAAAAAGGAGAATCAACATCATGAAGTCATCCAATGAATTACGCACGATATTGCGTTCCATTGACCATAAAAGTTATCCTGCCTATAAATCGTTGGCAGGCGTCTATCAGTTTCCAAAATTTGTTCTGTCTATTGATCATGTACAGGGCGATCCATTTGCGTCCCCGTCCAGTCTGCATGTAGAGGTCAATCACAAAGGAGCTGGTTTTCCAACTGCATATTATGAAAAAACTTGTTCCCGCATTGCCTTGCAGGATTTTCTGACCAGACAATTTGCTTCCCGGTTTGAGGACTATAACTTCAAGGCAAAGGGGTCTGGAAAAAGCGGGCTCTTATCTACCACACGCTGCGGACAGGAAGTGCTGGAACGAAGCGCTTGTCAGATTACGGATACAAAGATTATTGCCCGTTTCCATGTGGGGTTCCCTGCGTTCGGTCGAACCATCAATGCAGGGGAACTGGAGAAGATCTTGTTTGATTTTTTACCCAGGTGCGTGGAGAACAGTTTCTTCTATGAGAAATTGGACAAGAAAAAAACAGAGTCCGCTGTCTTCCTGTCAGAAGATCAGGAAGCAATCCGAAAGATTTTGGAGAAAGAGAATCTGGTCGCTTTCGTAGCTAACGGTTCCATTCTTCCAAGGAAAAGCGGCGTTTCCGATCTTCCCATGAAAGACAGTGTTCCTTTTCACTCTCCTGCTTCCATAGAACGCACCTTTACATTGCCCCATAAAGGAACAATTACCGGAATGGCTATTCCCCGGGGAATCACTCTGATCGTAGGTGGAGGTTATCATGGAAAATCCACGCTTCTGGAAGCTCTGCAGACAGGCGTATATAATCATATTGCCGGAGATGGGCGGGAATATGTGATCACGGATCACACAGCAGTCAAACTGCGTGCAGAAGACGGACGTTCCATTCGCAATGTGGATATCTCCCTCTTCATCAATGATCTACCCAATAAAAAAGACACTGGTTCTTTTTCTACGCCGGATGCCAGCGGAAGTACCTCTCAGGCGGCAGGTGTGGTCGAGCAGATGGAGGCCGGTTCCCGTCTATTCCTGATTGACGAGGATACTTCTGCCACCAACTTTATGCTCCGGGACGATTTTATGCAGCAGGTGATCAGCAGAGAAAAAGAACCGATCACTCCGTTTCTGGAACGTGCCCGGGATCTGTATGAACAGGAAGGAATCTCCACTATCCTGGTAGCCGGAAGTTCCGGAGCCTTCTTCTATATTGCAGACAAAATTCTGCAGATGGACTGCTACTGCCCGATTGACATCACAGATCATGTAAAGAAGCTCTGTAAAGAACATACGGCTCCCCGGATCCAAGCTCCCGGATTCACTGTTCCGGATTACCAGAGGATCTTTCCGGCATATAACCGCAGCAAAAACCGTGGCGGCAGAGATTACCGAGGAAACCGTTCCGGCAATGACAGCCGCCATGAGCATATGAAAGTAAAGACCTTTGGACGAGATTCGTTCTCACTGGATAAAGAGACGGTTGATCTGCGCTATGTAGAGCAGCTTGCAGATTCTGAACAGACCAGCGCTCTGGCTCATCTTCTGCGCTATGCTTTGGAACAGGTAATAGATGGAAAACGCACCACCAGACAGATCGTGCAGATTCTTTTTGAGACGCTGGAGAAAAAAGGATGGGATCCATTCTGTGGCTCCTACATCCCCTGCGGCCTAGCGAAGCCCCGCATACAGGAGATCTTCGCCTGCCTGAACCGCTTTAGGGGATGATCGGGGAATGATGATACAGAAGTCCGATTGAGGAGTTTTCGTATGTTTACTCCTGATTCAGGACTTCTGTGATCTTATTGATCATCTCATCTTCTTTTAACCGGAATTTGATCTCCACTCGTCTGGAAGCAGCCATATCGACTTCCGTGGAGCCAGTCTCGTAGACAGGGCTGCTGAACGAACGTCCATTAACAGTCAGCAGATTTTGAAGCTGTTCGATCTGTTCTTTCGTCAGACCGTTTGCATCATCCAGACAGAATTTTGCCACAGAATTTGCCCGGTTATAAGATAACGTCATATTACTTTCATAACTGCCGTCGGTATCCGTGTGACCTTCTATAATGATCTCTGCGATATAGGGACGGAAATTACTCTGCAGCAGAACGCCAAGATACATGGGAATGATCTCCTTTAATGTATCTTTGCTTTCTGCTGTCAGTGTTGCACTGTTATATCGAAATAACACATCCGATGAAAACGTAATGGAACCCGTCTGTGCATCGACTTTCATGGAAGAGTTGCTGAACCGTGTCTGCAGCTCTCCAATGATATCCGTACGAATACCGACGATATCCCTCAGTTCACTCTTCGTTGCGCTCAATTCTGCCCGTGCTTCATCAATCTCCAGATATGCGGCGTCCAGCTCTTCCTGAGTCATGGTCGCTTTTGCAT
>CAMWMT010000241.1 GCA_947175375.1 uncultured Clostridiaceae bacterium
GCGATTTTTGTATTTGACTTAGTGTTTAGTTATAAAAACTCAATAAGTTTACGCTTAAAAAGCTTTTCTGATTTTGATATATTCATCAGTCAATGTTGATATGGTCAAATCATTAAACGAAGTAATTTGATCTACGATATTGAGGCTTGCGATAGTATCTTTTGCGATACTGATACTATCCAGAACTTTAGTGGGAACAATTGCTGCAAATCCATCACCATCTTTTATTTCGAGTGCAATTTCTTTTACCATGCTATACCCGATTGAGGCTACCATGCCGCCGGCCATACTTCCTGCCAGATAAGCAATCGGTGTCACGGAAAGGAATAGGCCAATCAACTCTTCTCCTCCGAGTACTCCTATTGATACGATAATATTTTCAGCCATTAGATTACTATAATCATTTGCTGAAATAGAGCCCTTGGAAAGGGAGTATCCATATCGAATTGCCTGCACGAGCAGCACCGTTAATGCTCCAATAACATTGGGAGATGCATCTATCAAATCTGGTCCCAATTTTCCCGCTTTACAAGCGGTGAACAGAGCACAGCTTACGGCCCCTTCAACGAATCCTTCAGAACCGGCAAGAAGTCCGTCAATGCCCGTTTCTTCCAATGCTTTGTCATCGAATTCTCCAGTTTTATATGCTTCAGATAAAATAGAGTAGATGTCAGGTCCGATAGTACAAACAGCCTGAATTACAGCACTGAATGTTCCAGCCCCGATTGCTTGTTTGAGGATATATTTTGGTGTGATAATGGCAGCAGTGGTAATGCCAAAATCCTCCGGTTTGAAATCGCCCTTCTGAGCCAGTTCGGCGATTGCCTGCATTTCTTCGTAAGTTGCAGGTGTAGAACATGTCCCGTCTGGGGCCTCAAGGCGTTGCTTGAGGTTGTCGAGGGTTTCTTGGTAAACATTTGTCTGTGTATCTGTGGTGCCGCTACCGCTTGGTGCTATCTGATTAATTTTTTTCTGTAAATAAGCCACTGCATCGTCATACTGATCTGCAGGAATAATTCTTGTTTGACCTTCATAAATGGATTTTAGCAGGGCATCATATTTAGTAGCGTCATAACCATTTTTGCTAAGATACTCTTCCAAGGACATTGGATTTGGAGAATTGTTACAATACTTTCCGTAATCTTTTATTATCGTCCTTGCTTGTTCTCGCGCACTGCTACTGGCTGTCTGATAATACTTAAGGCTCGCATTTTCTCCATAACTGGTAGTAACATCGACTGAGCCATGTTCGTAACTTCCGACTACCCGGGCAGATTCTTTGGAGTTCCGTGCTGCAGCGTCAATATTGAATGTATCCGCAACCCATTTTTCAGCGGCAAAACCTGCTTCTTGGGCGACATCCAGTGAGGACCCATATGCGGAATTTATGCTTGTTTTTAAATTGTTAATTGCATTGCCAACATTTTGTACATACTGTGAACCCATTGCTGTTGCATAGGTGGTTGATGCAAAGTCAATAGCATGATTCCATCCTTTTTGGAACATTTCCAAATCTATACTTTCATACCATGTGGAAACATATTCAATTACTTGATCCTTTGTCTCTTCTGCCTTTTGAATAGCACCGCAAGCAGTCGAATGAAATATCATAGTGAAAACGAGAGTTAGAGCGAGTATCCTTTTGATTTTATGATGGGGTAACTTTGTCTTAATCATTATACTTATCCTTTTAGCTTTCTGCAAATTATCTATTTGTGGTTAAAATTTATGGTTTTTTAAGAATATCACAAAGATAATTGCGAAACAAATTCACAACTATTTAAACCCTGTATTTTTCGATTATACACTCATGGATATCTCTTTTCTTATTATAGTTGATTGCTATAAGGAGAATATCTCCGGTATAGCTTGCGACCCAGTCTGTATATCTTTTATTTCTGATCTGCTGGATAGCTCCTTTGGCAGACTGATTCCACTTTAATTCAATCAGTAATGCAGGGCGGTCTACACCTTGCAGCGGAAGATAGACAATATCGGCAAAGCCCCTTCCGCTGGGAAGCTCCCTGATGGGTTTTGCATAATATGCCCCTGCGCTGAAGTATGCGGCGTAGAGCGCGCAAGCCAGAGAGTTTTCATCGTTGTATTGGATGATGGAAGAAGTGTCGCTGCGCGCCAGTGCTACGCCCTGTGAGACTGCGTCCGCATCCATCGCCCAGGTACTTTCCAGCAGCTTTTGCGAACGGTTCAGCGTTTCTATAAGATTTCCCCAGCCGCCAACCTTTATAGCCCGGACAAATTCCTGGGAGATTTCCTGATTGGGGATAAAGACTTTACTGGTCTGCTCATCATATGTCAGATACCCTAGATGAACCAGCAGAGTTAGTATGTCATCTTTTGTATAAAATGTGGTCATATCATTTTGAAATGTGGTCGGATCGATCAGGCACTGACCGCCGCCCAGCATTTCTATGATTGCCTCCCGAAGCCCGTCAAAATTTTGCTCCATATAGATTTTCAGTGCTTCATAAGTCTCAGTGCCGGTCCAGTAACTCTTGATTTTATTCCAGGTTAATGCATCCGCAACGGATTTCGGATTGTAGATATGGGATTCTCCCAGCAAATATCCGTCATACCATTTCTCCATTCCAGCATAGTCCATGCCGTATTTTATGCATTGTTCCTGAACTTCTTTTTCGGTAAAACCAAAATATTCACCAAGATTTTTGGGATCTGTCACGGAGTATTCATCAAAAATATTGATTGCGGAATGTTCGCCATATTTCTTGATTGGAAGGATACCGGTCATATAAGCCAGTTCCACATATTCGGAGCCTTTGAATAGCCCTCTTAGAAAATCAAGATATTTCTTTTGGATTTCGGTATTTTCTTTTGCCAGCCGGAAGACACAGTCCCACTCATCAATGATAAAGATGAATCCATTACCTGTATGTGCATAGATTTGTTCCAGAATGCCAGGCAGTCCGTATGGATCGGATTCGATGCTGATCCACTCGTCAAATTCTGCTTTTAATTCCCGGATGATCACATCCTGAATTTTTTGAATAAACAAATGGATATGCGATTCGTCAAACAGGAATCTCTGCACATCAAACCGGATTACATTATGCTGATTCAAATGTGTCTGATATTCTGTTCTTTGCTTTGGTTCTTCTGTTGATGTTCCGGCAGGCAGGTATTCGCTTTCGTTAGATACTTTGAGCCCGTGAAAAAGCTCTCTGGAATCACAGCCTTTACTATAATAAGCAACAAGCATGTCTGCGGCCATGGATTTCCCAAAACGGCGCGGACGGCTGGCACAGATATGCTTCCTTTGTGTCTTTAAGATACGGTTTGTATAATGAATTAGTTCGCTCTTATCTACATAAATCTGCGAATGTAGCGCTTCTTGAAAAGACTGGTTTCCAGGATTTACATAAATGCCCATGTTCTTACTCCATCTTATTTTTGTGCCTGTTTTTTGCAGCTTAGCAGTTATTTCAGATTTATGATTCTGATTTTATCATAGATACCTGGAAGATACAAGGATACGCACGGCAGAAATACTCAGACGAACCCATCATTGAACGTGAATTGCGGGACAGGGTACAGACGCTGTTTTCACAGAGGGCAAAGCCCTTTGGAGCTGACACAACAGGTTTAACAGATTAAAAGAACAGAACAAGTCTTACAGGGTTCTCCTTGTTGCGTTATCCTGGAAGCGAAAATAATCAGGGCGGTGGCGTGACTGGGTATATTCAAACATGATACCGTCACTGTTGTATGTCTGGCTGCTGACAACTGCCAAACAGTTGTAGTCGCCCAGATCCAGATATTTTTCATCAATTTCCGTCATTTTTTCTACCGTCATGGTTCTTTTGCTGGTAACAATAGAAACATGAAGCACATTCTCTAAATATTCGTAAACAGAATTCTCTGCAATTTCCTCTGTAAGATTCGTGACCACATCTTTCAGGAAATAGTTATGATTGATAATAAGCGCTTTTTCATCCAGATAGTGGAGGCGCTGCACATAGTATAATTCTGATCCGACAGGAAATCCGGTCCTGTCGGATATTTTTATGTCTGCAGTGAGTTCGGTAAGACATAGGACCTCTGTCCGGGGCGTCTGGTGATTCCGGATGGCAGATTCCTTAAAGGACTCGATTCCGCCGATGGTAAAGGAAGTCCGGGAAGTGGGCTGGAAGATGTTGCGGACGCCTTTTCCCTGCATGGTCTGCACATAGCCGTCTGTGACCAGGGCGCTGATCGCCCTGCGTATTGTATTGCGAGAACAGTCATAGGCGAGAACCAGATGGTTTTCGGATGGCAGCAATTCCTGGAACTCATATTCTCCGGCTTCAATTTTAGATTTCAGATCCTTATAGATATCTGCATATTTTGCTTTTGGCATGTTTTTCTCATCCTTTACCTGTTTAAACATCTGATTTTATTATAATTCAGAATGAAGGAAAGTCAAGAGATGATTTGATGACACAAAACTTGTTTAAACAAATTTTAAAAAAGTAGTTGACATGTTTAAACAAGTGTGCTATATATAATACATAACAACTTGTTTGAACAAGATAAAAAAGGAAAACAATAAGGAGGCAGGAAATGGGTAAATACGCAGAAGATGCAAAAGAGTTGTTGCAGCATGTAGGAGGTAAGGAAAATATCGCCGCTGTGTCACACTGTATGACGCGGATGAGGTTCGTGTTAAATGACCCTCAGAAGGCAGACATTGCAAAGATTGAAGCCATGAAAGTGGTGAAGGGGAGCTTCACACAGACCGGTCAGTTTCAGGTGATCATTGGAAACACCGTGGCGGACTTTTACAATGACTTCATTGCAGTATCAGGAATCGAGGGAGTATCGAAAGATGCCGTAAAGAATGCGGCAAAGCAGAATCAGAACGTGCTGCAGAGAATGGTCACGGCACTGGCAGAGATCTTTGCCCCGCTGATCCCGGCGCTCATCACAGGCGGTCTGATCCTGGGATTTCGAAACTGTATCGACAGTCTGTATT
>CAMWMT010000242.1 GCA_947175375.1 uncultured Clostridiaceae bacterium
CACACTCATGACACCGATCACCACTCCACTGATCATGATCGCTGTCGGCTGGGCTGTGAACTGTCTGGAGATATCCTCGTTCAGGCTTCCTTCCGCTACCGCTCTGGTAACAATCATACCGGTTGCCGTTGAGATCAGAAGAGATGGAATCTGTCCCACAAGGCCATCACCAACCGTTGCAATGGAATAGGTGACTGCCACCTGACCCAGCGTCCCGCTTCCCTGTACCATACCGATGATGATACCTCCAATCAGGTTGATACCCGTCGTGATCAGAGACATGACTGAATCGCCTTTTACGATCTTCGTCGCACCATCCATGGAACCATAGAAATCCGCTTCCCGCTGAATCTTCTCACGTCTTATCTTTGCCTGCTGTTCATCGATCAGACCAGAGTTCAGATCCGCATCAATCGCCATCTGCTTACCAGGCATAGCATCCAGCGTAAATCTCGCCGCAACCTCAGAGACACGCTCTGCGCCTTTCGTAATGACCAGGAACTGCATTAATACGATAATCAGATATATAATAAGGCCGACAACCACATTTCCCTGCAGGATAAAATCACCAAAAGCCTTAATGATCTGTCCTGAAGAACCGGAATTTGTCAGGATGTTTCTTGTTGTAGATACATTGATACCAAGACGGAACAGGGTTGTAATCAGCAAAAGCGACGGAAATATGGCAAATTCCAGCGGTTCTCTGATCGTCATGGTGATAACCAGGATCATCAGTGACAAGGACATATTTAGAATGATCGCCACGTCGACAATTGCAGCCGGCATCGGTATTATCAGCAATAATATAATTGTCAGTACAAACAGTACTACCGAATAGCTTAATAATTTCTTCATTCAAGACTCCATCCATCTATATAAAATATGCGGATACTGCTCTTTCCATACTTTCCGGAAAAGAGGATGCTAACGCAGCATCTCGTCTCTGTGATTGAGCCGGTATATATATACCAAAAGCTCTGCCACCGCTCCGTAGAATTCCGGCGGTATCTCGCGACCCAATTCACAGGAAGCATAGAGGGCCCTCGCAAGGGGACGGTCTTCCAAAACGGAGACCCCATGTTCTTCCGCAACCTTTATGATCCGAAGCGCCAGATGATCCTGTCCCATAGCCAATACCACAGGAGCTCCATGTACATCCGGATCATACTTCAGGGCAACCGCAAAATGCGTAGGATTTCTTACGACCACATCTGCTTCCGGCACACTCTGCATCATCCTGCTCATGGCCATCTGCCTCTGGATCCTTTTGATCCTTCCCTTAATCTCCGGATTTCCCTCTGTCATCTTATATTCTTCTTTTACTTCCTGCTTGGTCATTTTCAGCTTATTCTCATAATCCCATCTCTGATAGAGAAAATCAAAAAAAGCTACCACAGCAAAAGCAATACTGACCTTTTTTACCAGATCAAATACCATCGACAGCATCTGTCCAGCTGAGACAGTGATTGGCATGTCGATCATACGCGCGATCGGACTTAGATCGCTTCTTACAAGATTGTAGAGCAAAACCAGCAGAACAGCTATTTTGATCAGGTTTTTTATAAGCTCCACGATCTTCTTCAGGTTGAACATATTCTGAATCCCGCTGATCGGATTCAGCTTGCTGAACTTTGGTTTTACAGATTCCCACGTAAAAAGGAAACGTGTCTGTATTCCATGTCCAAGTATCCCAAGTATCATTGCAATCACCAGTAACGGTAATGCGCACTTCAGCAAAGAGACAACGGAGTAGACGTAGATCTGAGGTGAATTCTCAAACGGCGCGTCCTGGCTTATCGCAGAAAAATAAAACTCCATATAGCTTCGCATGGGCTCATAGATCAACTGCAATAAAAGCTTTGCTGTATAAAATACACCAAACAGCATCACGACCGTAACGATATCCTTGCTTTGAAATACATCGCCCTTTTTTCTTGCATCTTGTCGCCGTTTACTGGTTGGCTGCTCGGTTTTTTCCTGTCCGTTTGCCTCCGCCAAGCTCACCACTCCCTTCAGGAGATAGCAGGTCATCAACTTCCCTTCACTTCAGTTGATGATATTATACCATAAGTCTTAGTGCTTCTTCTATATATAAGAACAAATTGTCAATAATTGTATACATCTTACTGGATACCGGACTGAACATATAGAGCATCATCATCAGTCCTACAATGATCTTCAGCTGAAAATTAACTGCAAACACATTGATCTGAGGGATGATCCTCATCAGGATCCCTACCGCTGCCTCTGTTACAAGCTCCATGGCAAGAATCGGAAACGCAAGCTGCAGGCCCATCGTAATGCTGGTCTGAAAGATCTCCAGCATCAGAGTGGAAAGTTCCGGACGGATCATCACTTCCCCAAAGGGTACCAGACGAGCAGAACTGTAGATCAGTGCCATCAGATGCACATGCCCGTCTCCTGCGAGGAATAAAAGCACCAGAAAGGTGTAATACATTCCCGATGTAATCGTCATCTGCGTGTTATACTGAGGATCATAGGTCTGTGCCATGGACAGTCCCATCGTATAATCCAATACCGCAGCTGCAAAACGAACGACCGCAAAGGACAGTTCCATGGAAAATCCAATGGCGAAACCTACCATCAGTTCTTTGATCAGCATAAAGCCAAACTCAAGCATAAAAGCCGGCTCATGAGTCAGCGTCCCGTCCGTTCCCCCATACAGCAAAAAAGACAGGACCAGAATCATAGCCCCTTTCACACGGTTCGGTATATTGGAACGACCCAGTATGGGATTTAATACGATCGCACCTGTCATTCTCATGAACACAAGCGCAAAAAGGATGAACATATCTGTCAGCCTCCTGCGATCAGTCCAATCATCTGTCTCAGAAAATCCTGCAGCATGGTCAGGATCGTCCCGCCCAGAAATCCCATCACTGCCAGGATGGCGAGAAACTTGGGAACAAATGTCAGTGTCTGCTCATTAATCTGCGTAGCTGCCTGAAGAATGGATATGGCAACACCCACCACCATACTGATCAGCAGAAAAGGAAGAGACAGCCTGAGCGCAAGCATAAATGCTTGGTATAAAATATCTAGTACTTCTAATTCCGTCATTGGCAGCTCCTTTCCACATTACATCGGTATTTATTTAAAACTGGCAACGATTCCTGAAAAGACGAGTTCCCAGCCGTTCACTGTCACAAAAAGCAGAAGCTTGAAAGGCAGTGATACCATTGCCGGAGGCAGCATGACCATACCCATGGACATCAGCGTCGTAGCTACAATCACATCAATCAGAAGAAATGGCAGATAGATAAAAAATCCTGCCATAAACCCACGTTTCAGTTCTGAAGTCAAAAAAGAAGGAACGACGACCGTGAGCGAGTAATTCATTGGATCCTCCTCGATCGCTGTACCAGACATATCGACAAAATTCTCCAATGTACTGATCTCCGTATTGCGCAGCATGAATTCCTTCAGCGGAATCGTCATCTGTTCGATCGCTTCTTCCTGGGTATACTCTCCCCGCAGATAAGGCTGGTATGCATCCTCATTGATCCTGTTAACAACCGGACTCATGATATATAAGGTTAAAAACAGTGCGATGCCTACCAGAACCATATTGGGCGGTGACTGCTGAACTCCCAGTGCATTCCTTGTAAAAGAAATGATGATGATCGTTCTGGTAAACGAAGTCATCATAATGACTATGGAAGGGAGCAATGCCACAAGAGTAAGCATGTAGAGCAGCTCCAGAGTTGGAACACTCCCTCCATTTAACTGTGTCAAAAGATCACTCATCGGTCAACTCCATTTTTTTCATCCCGAAACTTCCTGTATTTATCCAGAATCTCCTGAAAAGAGGGCTTTACCATATCCTGCGGATACTGCGGCATGTCCTCTTCGAAATCTCCTTCTACCTCAGCCAGCAGTTGAATACCGGCCTGGCTAACACCAACCAGATAATGATGCTCTCCTGTACGCAGCAGAAGGATTCTCCGGTCCTGCCCCACCTGAAGTTGACTGATCACCTTCATGTTTTTGGAGCAGGCGTTCATCCCCCACTGTCTTCCCAGCATACGGCTGCACCAGTATGCCAGAAAAAGCACCGCGATCACCATCAGGATCGCATTGAACATTGACAAAATTCCCATCGTTACAGTGTTTCCGGATTAATTTCTTTTGAAACGATCTCCGTGATACGGATACCAAAGTTATCCTCCACCACGACAATATCGCCTCTTGCAATACACTGTCCATTGACAAACAGATCTACCTGCTCGCCTGCCATCTTATCTAGAACGACCAGAGTACCCTGCGTAAATTCCAGAATATCGCGAACCAGCCTCTTGGTCCTTCCAATCTCCACGGATACCTCCAGAGGCACCTTCATCAGCATTTCCTGATTGGTCTTATCTTCCACACCGGTTCCTGCTTCATCACGAATCTGTTCAGAAGACAGGGGACGGATGATAGAACTTTCCTTCTTGGCCGGTTCCGGCTGCGCTTTCGGCTTCATCATCTCCATCATCTGCATCTGTGTCTGCTGCATCTGATTCAAAAGCTGAAGCATCATCGGATCCATCGCTGGAGCCGGATAGGGATACGGATAAGCTGCCTGCGGAGCCGGACTTGCCTGCGGCTGCACTATTGGCTGTGCCTGAGGTTCAGGTGCAGATGCAGCCTGCATGGATGCCATCAGTGCATCCATCTCTTCCTGTGACATACTTCCGCCGCTTCCAGACGAAGCCGCTGCTACCGGTTCAGGAGCCGGCGTACCCTGCATGGATGCCATCAGTGCATCCATCTCTTCCTGTGACATACTTCCGCCATTTCCTGAAGAAGCCGCTGCTGGCGGCTCTGGAGCTGACGTTCCCTGCATCGATGCCATCAATGCGTCCATCTCCTCCTGTGACATACTTCCACCGCCTGATGAAGCTGACGGCTCGGAAACAGGAGCCGGTTCCTCTGCAGGCAGATCTTCCGTGTCATCACCACCAAGCCCAAACGGTGTCAGAA
>CAMWMT010000243.1 GCA_947175375.1 uncultured Clostridiaceae bacterium
GTTTTTATCAGCTTCCCATTTCCCCTGTATGTGTGGTATAATGTCACCAACTGAAGCGAAGCGGAAATTGATGACGGAGGTTTTGTTATGAATAATCAAAGGCATAAACGCAGGGAATCTTTTTCTGTGCTTCTGATCTCTAACACGGATCGAAGCAGCAGACATTTTGATGTCTCATTATCCCTGCTCAGGTTCCTTCTTGGTCTGCTAATCTTTATCCTGGCAGCTGCAGGCCTGTCAGTCTATGGATTTTTCAGCAGGCAGGGAATGGAATCCCAATTGCGTTCACAACTTGCTGTACAGGAAGAGCTTGTACAACAGCTTACCACAGAAAAAGAAGCTCTGGAAACAGAAAAGACTGCCCTGATCGCTGAGAATGAATCTCTGCGCTCAGAAGCAGAACAGGCTGTCGCTGCAATGGCAGAAAAAGAAGCAGAAGCCGAGGAAGCTGAAGCGGAGCCGGAGGATGATCCTGCGATTCCAACCCGATATCCTTATTCCGGCGCCAGCGTTCTTCTGTCTTCTTATACGGAAGAAGAACCCTATCTATCTCTTAGCACTTATACAGGCGGTACCGTCGTCGCTGCCGGGAATGGTACGGTCGCTGTCATAAGCTATGATGAGACTTATCATCATATTATCGAAGTGGAGCATGAAAACGGATACCGGACCCGTTATCTCTGCAGGGCTGACGCAGAACAGAGCGTCGAAGAAGGTGCGCAGGTAGAGGCGGGAGATACTTTACTCACCATAACAACCGATGAGACTCAGGTGGATTATCAGATCATGTATCAGGAAGAACCTGTAGATCCACTTTCGGTCATTGATGCAAAAGGATAATAAATGAGGAGGATTACAATATGTTAGGAAAACCCAGAAACACTGCTTCTGCCACTACGGATACTCCAGGTAAGATCAGTACGATCATTGGTCCTGGAACTGTTTTTGATGGGAATCTGACAAGTTCGGAGACCATCCGGATTGACGGTACGATCAATGGAAACTGCAATTGTCAGCAGAAGCTCATCGTCGGCACCGATGGCACCATCAAAGGCAATATCCATTCTCAAAGCCTGATGGTATCCGGAAAAATAGACGGAGACGTATTTGTCCAGGGAAAGTTGGAGCTTCTGTCTACCGGCAATATCCATGGAAATATTACAACCAAATCTCTGATCGTTGATGAGGGCGGCTGTTTTGACGGAAAATGTATCATGACGGGATCTGTGCCGGAAGCATTACCGGAGCCATCTGAAAGAACAACCGATGCTCCTTCACAAGAGGATCCAGCTGATGACACTTCAAACTAAGAGCTGTCGGGAAAAGGCGTCCCAGCTGTATGATAAGCACTCGTATGGAGTGTATCGGACTTAAGAACAGATTCTGTCTGCCCCATTCGGACATGTTCTGTCCGCCTGTGGCAGACAGAATCTGTTCTTAAGTCCGCTCCAATCCACACAGCGCTGCTTATCATACAACTGGGACTATATTTTCTGACAATTCCTTTGTATATCAAAGCAGACAGTTTTATGACAGGCTAAAGACATTTTCTGTAATAATATGATACTCCTTTGGAAAAACTAGGTCTAAAGTAACAAGGAGGAAAACGATGAAATACAAAAATATGATACTGCCGCTCCTTCTGGCGGCACTTCTGGCAGGATGCGGAAATTCAGCTGCTCAGACCGAGGAGCAGCCAACTCCCGCGACGGATAACGTTGCATCAGATACAGCTTCTTCTGATGAGAGACCAGCTGATATTGCTGAGAATGAATCATCAGTCGGGGAAGTGGCGGAAAATATTCCGGAAGACGAATTATCAGCCGAAACAGAAGACGAAGCAGAAGAGGATACTCCTCTCGCAGCTGCAACGGACGTCAAGACCCCGCCGGAAGGCTGGACACTGAATCTGGCATCCGAGGACTGGGGACTGTCTTTCGGCGAATCGGGCACTCAGCCCAATGGAAATGCATCTGCTGAGGATCTTGCGTGGTACGATTCTTATTTTGTAGGAAACAGCGAGGAGAATGTGATCTATCTCACCTTTGACTGCGGCTACGAAAACGGCAATACCGAACCTATCCTGGACGCTCTGAAAAAGCATGATGCACCGGCCACATTCTTCGTGGTAGGACATTTTCTTGAGACTGCGCCTGATCTTGTGAAACGCATGATACAGGAAGGCCACACAGTAGGAAACCATACCTATCATCATCTGGACATGTCCTCGATCTCCGATATGGAGTCCTTTCAGAAAGAGATGGATGACGTGGCCAACTTGTTTCAGGAGATCACCGGCACGGAGCTCTCCCCTTACTACCGCCCGCCTCAGGGAAAGTGCAATGAAGAGAATCTGAAAATGGCGCAAAAGCTCGGATATTGCACCATCTTCTGGAGTCTGGCCCATGTAGACTGGAATCAGGACAACCAGCCCAGCCATGAAGAAGCATTCAGTAAGCTCACTTCACGGATTCATCCCGGCGCAGTCGTTCTGCTCCATAATACTTCACAGACCAATGGGGAGATTCTGGATGAGCTTCTGACAAAATGGGAAGATATGGGATATACGTTTAAGCCGCTGTCAGAACTGACTGGCAGATAGGGGGGCTGTCGGGAAACTCGCCCCAGCTGTATGATAAGCGCTCGTATGGAATGTATCGGACTGAGATCAGGCTTTGTCCGCTCCAATCCACACAGCGCTGCTTATCATACAGCCGGGGCTTACACTTTACCAGCAGCCCTTTGTTCCTTCCTGCAGCATCTTCTTGTATGCTTCCCAGCTCACATACCTGCCTCCCATACTCTCCAGATGGTCTGTATGGAACTGACAGTCAATAAAGAGAAAATGTTGATCGTGAAGTATTGCTGACAGTCCGATCAGTGCTGCTTTCGAACCATTTTCCCTATCTGAAAACATACTCTCTCCAAAGAAACATCTTCCAATGACTACACCATAGAGACCGCCGGCAAGCTCGCTGTCCTCATATGCCTCTATGCTGAGAGCAAATCCTTCTTGATGAAGCGCCAGATAAGCCCGCTCCATATCATCCCCAATCCAGGTTCCTTCCTTATCCTCCCGCTTCATTCTACAACGATGCATCGTGTCCTGAAAATCCCGATTCACAAGGATTTCCATCTTATGCTTTCTGACATGTTTTTTCATGGAACGGGAGACGTGGATCTCTCCGGGAAAGATCAAAAACCGTTCTTTAGGACACCACCACATGATCTCTTCTCCCGGATTATACCATGGGAAGATTCCATTGCTGTATGCCAGCAGCAGACGCTCCACACTCAGATCACCGCCGACTGCCAGAAGGCCGTCCTCTCTCGCGAGTTCCGGGCGGGGAAAATTCACTTCATTTTTTCTCAACCAATATACTGGCATACCTGTTTCCTTCCTGTCATATCTTTACTGCTGATCCACAGTCTCTTTTGTATACGCCTGTGGCCTCGCCTTTATATCCGCAATCCGACATATCTCATGATGGTTCTTAATTATAGCACAACATCCTGCCAGATAAAATATTCTCACACAAAAAATTTTATCTGGCAGGATGCCTTTTTGAAAATAACTGATAATTTCACATATGTTATTGATAGCCGGGAATATTGACCAGCCAGTAGTTATATATCTTCCCCTGCTTCAGCCGCTGTTCCATCTCATCACTGGCCGGTTGAAGTTCTGTGTGGTTGTCATAGAGAATCTTTGACATACCTTCTGCTCCATAGTCCCAGCTTGTAAGCTCCGTAAACAAAATCTGAGCATTCTCTGTCTCATTTTCCGGAATGATCATCACTTTTTCATTTTCCTTTCCGCTTCCCATGCCAATATGGGCTTCCAGCCAGTACAGCCAGCCGGACCGCACCTGGTCTGTCGCCGCATGCATGGTCATGGGCATCTGGCCATCCCAGTTCCATCCTCTTGTCACTGGATATGCTTCATCCACTTTCACAAGGACATAGATACTCCCATCTTTCATCTGATAGCACTCAGACGTGACAGCCTCCGCCGGAACAGACACCTGCACCCTTGCGTAGCGGTATGACTCTGCCAACCCAGCAATCATCACACAGAGCGCTGATGCAATAACGACTCCTTTTAAAAATGCCCTGCTGCGCACTTTCTTAAAAAATGTCACAAGTCCTGCAGGCTCCGGAATCCTGTCTTCCTCTGACGGGGACAGGTCTTCGGTCATATTCTCACAGATTTCCCTGCAGTCCTCACATGTTTCCAGATGCTCTTTCACTGCTCTCGTCGTATATTCACTGGTCAGCCCTTCCACATAGACCGGAAGCAGATCCCGTATAATCTCACAATGAATCTTTTCCATTCTGATACGCTCCTTTCATTTTCTGTTTTCCCCGATAGAAGGTCACTCTTGCCCAGGTCTCTGTCCTTCCCATAACCTCTCCGATCTCCCGGAAGGTCAGATCTCCATACAACCGCAGATACATCACTTCTCTGGTCACAGGTTCCAGCCCCTGCATCTTCTGAAACCACTCTAACCTTCCCAAAGATGCCATTACCTGCACTTCTACATCCTGCTCCGAGATCATCTCCATATTTTCCGGCAATGGTCCTGTCTTCTTCTGCCGTTTCAATTCCCGAAACCACAGATGCTTTGCAATCTGACAGAGCCAAACGGATTCCTTACATTCGCCCCGGAATCTGGACAGGGATTTCGCTGCCTTTAAAAAAGTTTCCGCTGTCAGATCTTCCGCTATTTCTTTATTCTGACACAGATGATACAGGTACTTGTAAACATTTTTCGCTTCCCGCTCATACATGACTTCCAGCTGTCTCTGCTTTGGTTCATCCAAACCCTCACCTCCTTTTCTGTTGTATTTCTGCTTACACTTATTATGAGACACTGACTTCTGCTTTCGTTACAGAAAAATAAAAAGCCGTTACAAAATGAGAGGATACCGTGACATATGGCCGGCATTTGTAAAACCTGCATCATATATTAC